>JBHJOU010000877.1:0-4007 GCA_050329355.1 Rivularia sp. (in: cyanobacteria) | reverse complement strand
AAAACTCAACCAGTTAAAAACATCTTCAACCGTCAACTGCCAATTTTGCAAAACACTTAAAACAGGTAAAATATCTTGTTTTTCTTTGACTTCTGGTAATTGATTGGGTTGAAAAACTGTAATTGATTGATCATCAGCATCAACAAAATAGCCTAATTTTGTCCCATTTTTGATGCAAAATGTAATTTTACGAATTACTTTGCTTGCAGATTGTTCTGGTGAAAGAATTTCAATAATCCAATCGGGGGGAATTTCAAATTTATTCGCAATCTGACCATTTTCATCTAAGGGAATGTTTTCCCATTCAAACACAGCGATATCTGGAACTATGGATTTTCCCGCAAAAGTACAGCGTAATTCTGTAAACGCATAAGCTAATTTTTTAGCTTTACCTACTTGATTAATCGCAGAAGCTAATTCAATCTGTAAAGTACTATGTTTTCCTTGTGGCATCGGCTTTTGGTAGATTTTCCCGTTAATGTATTCACTTGCAGGTTTTGTTTCTGGCAATTGTAAAAATTTTTCTAGGGTGGTTACTGAAGTTGACTCGATAGATAATGTCATCAGCTATAGTTCCTTAATTGTTCATATTTTATCTGGCGCTTTGTTACCGCTACTACACCGCTCATTGTCCACCTTGGACTAATTAATTTATATATAACCCGCGCAGGCGGGTTTTGCCTGTGTAGCAGTGAATTATATTCGCCGGATAATTTTAAAACATACTCTTACATTTTAATTTAAAAATCATGAATATTCCCCTCAAATCCTACACTAATCTGCTCAAAAAATATCTTCTACCACAAAGAAACCGAGTAATTTGGTTAACTCTAACCTTATTTTCTACTATTGCTTTACAACTTATTAACCCGCAAATTATTAGCTATTTCATCGATACTGCTGTTGCTGGTGGTTCTACTAAAAAACTATACACTGCTGCTTTTATTTTTATTGCGGTTGCACTCCTGATTCAACTATTTTCTATTTGCGCTAAATATCTCAGTGAAAATGTTGCTTGGACAGCTACAAATGCTCTCCGCAGCGATTTAGTAACTCATTGTCTTTACCTTAATTTTTCCTTCTATAAATCTCGTACACCTGGAGAACTTATCGAACGAGTTGATGGTGATGTTAATGCTCTATCGCGTTTTTTCTCGCAATTCATAATTGATATTATTGGCAATATTATTTTACTTCTGGGTATATTAATAGTGCTTTTTTGGCAAAATTGGCTTGCTGGTACTTGCTTGAGTATTTTTAGCCTGATTTCCCTTAGTACCCTTGTTAAATTACATCCCCTAGCAATCATTCCTTGGACTAATTACCGTCAAATTAGCGCTGAGTTTTTCGGCTTTATTGGAGAATATATTACAGGTTTAGAAGATATCCGGGCGAATGGTGCTGTAAATTATGTAATGTACCGCTTTCATCAATTTCAGCAACATTGGCAATCTACTTACTATAAAGCTCGTCTAGCAGCAACTACTTTATGGGGGACTACAGTTGGTTTATTTACTTTAGGTAATGCTTTAGCCTTGGGAATAGCTGCTTATTTATGGAATCAACAGGCGATTACTATTGGTACGGCATATATCTTATTTTACTATACTAATTTATTGCAAGAACCGATAGAGAAAATCCGCTCGCAATTAGAAGATTTTCAACAAGCAGAAGCAAGCATTTATCGTATTCAAGAGTTATTACAAATACCACAAGAAATTTCTCATAATATTATGGGTAATGTACTTGATGATGGTGCTTTATCGATAGAATTTGAGAATGTTTATTTTAATTATGAGTTAGAAAATTTAAATAATTTAAATATTTTAAATATTTTAGATAATCGAGATAATAAAAATTCAAGTCAATGGATACTAAATGATATTTCATTTAACTTAGCACCAAATCAAGTCTTAGGAATTGTAGGACGTACCGGAAGCGGAAAAACCACAATTACCCGTTTGTTATTGCGATTTTATCAGCCTCAATTAGGTAACATTCGTTTAAATAATATTCCCCTAGGACAAATATCGACAAAAGAATTACAAGCACGTATTGGAGTTGTCACCCAAGATGTTCAACTATTTCAAACCACTGTTCGCAATAATTTAACGTTCTTCAACCCAACAATTAGCGACGAACAAATACTTGATATTTTAGATGGATTGGGTTTAAGTAAATGGTTACATTCTCTTCCTAACGGTTTAGACACATACTTAACATCAGAAAGCAGTAAACTTTCAGCTGGACAAGCACAATTACTAGCCTTTACAAGAGTATTTCTCAAAAATCCTAGTTTAGTAATTCTTGATGAAGCATCTTCTCGTCTCGATTCAAAAACCGAACAATATTTAGAAGTAGCAATAGATAAATTATTAACAGGACGCACGGTAATAATTATTGCTCATCGTTTACAAACTCTACAACGAGTAAATCAAATATTAATGTTAGATAATGGACGCATAATTGAATACGGTTCATATCAAGATTTAATTAATAATTCTGCTTCACATTTTTCGCAATTATTAACAAATTATTAATAGTAAAAATAGCATGGATTTAAATAAAAAAACCAACATCTGGCAACTTTTATGGCAAATGATTCGCTATACTCCTAGACTATATCTAATAGATGCTTTTTTTTGGTTATTTATTATGGGTCTTCCCATATTACCAGGATTAATTCTTCGAGAATTTTTTAATACTCTAACGGGTGAATCGAGATATAATTTTTCTCCCACTATATTAATTATATTGTTATTAGTAACTGGCTTGGGAAGAGTAATATTTATTTTTATCGGTCGCTTAACCAAAACTCAACATCGGTTTACGATGAGTGCTTTATTACGGCATAATTTATTACAGGCTATTCTTAAACGTCCCGGTGCAATGTCTTTACCTGTAAGTCAGGGAGAATTAATTAGCTATTTCCGCGATGATATCGAACTTATTGAAGATAATGTAGTCGGAACTGCGGAAGTTTTTGATGCTGCAATATTTGCTTTCATTTCTTTAATTATTCTGGCTAATATTAATTGGAAAATGACTATTTTAGTTTTTCTACCTTTAGTGTTAGTCATTTTTATAATTCAGCAAATGGGAAAGCGAATTAAACGCTATCGTCGTAATAGTCGCATTGCTACGGAAAAAGTTACAGGTTTAATAGGAGAAATATTTAATTCAGTTCAAGCGATTAAAGTTGCTGGAGCGGAAACTTTACTTATTAGTCATTTTCAGCAATTAAACCAACAACGTCGCAAAGCCGTATTAAAAGACCAATTATTTGCAGCAATTTTAAATTCTAATTTTCAAAATTTAGTTAATTTAGGTACGGGAATTATTTTACTGACTGCGGCAAGTTTTTTACAACAAGGTACGAGTAATTTAAGCGTCGGAGATTTTGCTTTATTCGTTTATTATTTGGCTTTTGTTACTGATTTCATCACATTTTTTGGAGAATTTATTGCTTCATCAAAGCAGACAGAAATATCCTTTGAGCGCATGACGGGTTTAGTTGAAAATCAGAACAACTCAGCTTTGACTTTAGTTGCTCCTCAACCACTTTATTTAAATCATATTTTTGGACAAAAGCAACAACTACCTCAAATCAAAAATGAACCGCATTATTCACCGTTAAAATCACCACTACAAGAATTAACTATTGAAAATTTGACCTATCATTATCCCGGAAGCAACCAAGGAATTGAAAATATCAGCTTTTGCTTACCAAGAGGTAGTTTAACTGTAATTACTGGTGGTATTGGTGCGGGAAAAACAACTTTATTGCGGACTTTATTGGGATTATTACCTTTACAATCAGGTAAAATTTATTGGAACGATTATTTAATAAATGACCCTGCAAGTTTTTTTGTACCTCCTCACAGCGCTTATACACCTCAAAATCCGCAATTATTTAGTCAAAATCTACGAGATAATCTACTTCTGGGTTGGGAGAGGACAAATAATCATATCGAAAAAGCACTTCATACATCTGTATTTACAGAAGA
>JBHJOU010000940.1:0-2145 GCA_050329355.1 Rivularia sp. (in: cyanobacteria) | reverse complement strand
AGGTGACAATTAAGGCTGTAGCTTGTTATTCTTTAGCTACAGCATTAATCAATCCTATTACTGTTTCAACTTGCTATTTCAACTGTACATAAGAGATTCTTATGTTGGTAATAAATTAGCATCGATGAGTTTGAGCAGTATTTTGTAGAAATAGGAATATTTAATTCATTAGTTTGAACAGTCTTAGGGGAAAACTTTGTGATTCATATAGAACAAAAAAGTTATACAACTGGGGACGGAAATACCGTTATTGTTTTAGCACCTGTTGGTCGTTTGGACATAACCACAGCTTGGCAATTTCGTCTGAAGCTACAAGAATGTATTTCTAAACTTAGTTCTCATGTAGTTGTAAATTTAGGACAGGTAAATTTTATTGATAGTTCTGGTCTTACTTCTTTAGTTGCTGGAATGCGTGATGCGGACAAAGTAAAGGGAAGTTTCCGTATTTGTAACGTACATCCGGAAGCAAAGCTAGTATTTGAAGTGACTATGATGGATACTGTATTTGAAATATTTGAAACTGAAGAGGAAGCTTTAGAAGGTGTACCTCGTAGTATTGCTAGTTGACAGTTGACAGTTGACAGTTAATGGTTGACAGTTGACAGTTAATGGTTGTTGGTTGAGCCACTATCTACTAACCACTAACCACTAACCATTGTCAACTTTCCACGTTCCTTAGTGTAGCGGTAAGGACCTAAAATCGCGCCCCAAGTGGCTTTTCTGGTTTCGCGATCAATTCCTTTGTCATAGCTGAGAAATTCTTGTTGAGTTGCTTCAAATCCCAAAGAAACTTCTACGGTTTTGCCATCATAATCAAAAGTACAATGAGTCTCTGGTATGGGTTTGGCAATAAATTTGTATTGGTTTTGAGCAAGAGTTTCCACATTAACTTTCAAAACGCATCCGGGTAGTATGTCTACTTCTTCGGAGGTAAGAGCATTAAGTAACTCAAAATTGCGACCCGCACCACGCCAAGCTGTGGGGTCTTTAAACATATAATATTGTACCTTGAAGGATGCATCGGCGATATGCTGTGTAATTCGCAGCAAACGCTGACGGTAAGGTTGTTCTAAATTAAGGATATTCGCTTGCTCGGCAAATAAGGTCAAACTGTCTTCCTGGAATAAAGGTACAGACCTTTGCCACATATGTAAATGAACGTACCAAGCAGGTTCTGCAATTGCTTGCTGTTTATTCTCAAACTCACCTACTAGATATTCTTTTAAGGTACTTAAGTTTGGTGATGAATTCATAAATATAAATTAAATATAAATTAAATATTAAATTATTATGATTAATATGGGTTGATTGTACAAGAAAACAAGTTAGATTTCTCAACGCTATACCTTAAAAATGGTTGTAAGCAATCGATTGCAACCTAAAATAACCATTTGTAGAGTCACAATTGTTTACTTGCACTGAGGCTAATTTTCACGAACGTTGCTTAGGAACGTGAAGTATTACTTGGCAAAGTCGCCTACAAGCGCGAGAATAAGTTTACATTGCCCTTAAATTTCAAAAAAAATTACGTAGTGAATAACGTCCGTACAGTCTCTGAAACAAAGCGAACTTTCTACAGTCTTCACACCCGTCCAATCAACACGATTTATCGTCGGGTGGTAGAAGAATTAATGGTAGAAATGCACCTACTGAGTGTAAATAGTGATTTCCAATACGACCCCATTTATGCTTTGGGTGTTGTGACTACCTTTGATAGATTTATGCAGGGTTATAAGCCCGACGAGGACTTTGATTCGATTTATAATGCTTTGATTAAGTCTGTGGAAGAAGACCCACAAAAATATAGACAAGATGCTCAACGATTAGAAGCTATAGCTAAAAGCTTACCGGGAAAAGATTTAGTTAGCAATCTGAGCGAAAAGCGCTTAGGTAATGATTCTGACTTGCAAGAATTATTAGAAAATATTACTAACAATCCCAAGTTTAAATACAGTCGTTTATTTGCGATTGGTTTATATACTTTGTTGGAATCGTCAGACCCAGAAATGGTTAAAGACGAAAAAAATCGCAACGAAGCCTTCAAGACTATTGCAAATAGCTTGCATCTATCTGACGAAAAACTGAGTAAAGATTTAGATTTATACCGCTCTAACTTGGATAAAATGGCGCAAGCTGCGATAGTAA
>JBHJOU010000217.1:0-2746 GCA_050329355.1 Rivularia sp. (in: cyanobacteria) | reverse complement strand
CCAGTTTTGGTTCGTCTTTGTCTAGTACTGGCTTGTCTACCATTACTGCTGACGGTCATAATTTTATGCCTCTAACAAATAAATTTGACTATGATGACGGTAAATTAAAATTTACTTTTATTTATTAAGTGTAACTTTAAACAACCTTGTATAGATATAAGTATCTTTAAAACTGACACATAAGTCAAACTTAATTGTAAATTATTGTAAAGATTAATGTATATAAATTCTGTTTTTTAGATTCCGATTTTCAGTTCGTCACGCAACACTATTCGTTACCATTAAAGAGGTCAAAGTTTTTGCAAGCTGTATGAACAATTTTCTGGTAAAAGCCCCTTTTGAACCCACAGGTGACCAGCCTAAAGCTATTAAGCAGCTTGTGGAAACTATTGAAACAGGAAACCGTTATCAAACCCTTTTGGGTGCAACTGGTACGGGAAAAACTCACACCATCGCCAGGGTGATTGAGAAAATAGGTAGACCGACTCTTGTTTTGGCGCATAATAAAACCCTTGCTGCACAGCTTTGTAATGAGCTGCGGGAGTTTTTCCCGGAAAACGCGGTTGAATATTTTATCAGTTACTACGATTATTATCAACCAGAAGCTTATATTCCCGTTACCGATACTTATATCGAAAAAACGGCTCAAATTAACGATGAAATTGATATGTTGCGACATTCCGCAACCAGGTCTTTATTTGAACGTAAAGATGTAATAGTTGTTGCTTCTATTAGTTGCATTTACGGTTTGGGAATGCCTTCGGAATACTTAAATGCTGCAATTCCATTGCAAGTGGGAAGGTCAGTTGACCAACGGGAAATACTTAGAGACTTAGTATCAGTTCAATACAGTCGTAACGATATAGAAATGAGTCGGGGACGGTTTCGGGTTCGCGGTGATGTTTTAGAAATTGGTCCTGCATACGAAGATAGAATTATTCGGATTGAGTTTTTCGGTGATGAAATAGACGCTATTCGTTACATAGATCCGGTTACAGGTGAAATCCTCCAAAGTTTGACAGCAGTAAATATTTATCCAGCGCGTCACTTTGTCACACCGCAAGATAGGTTAGAAGTAGCTTGTGCGGATATTGAAGCAGAATTAAAAGCCCGTAAAGCAGAATTGGAAGCAGATGGTAAATTATTAGAAGCTCAACGTATAGACCAACGCTGTCGCTATGATTTGGAAATGTTGCGGGAAGTTGGTTATTGTAACGGCGTAGAGAACTATTCGCGTCATTTAGCAGGGAGAAAATCAGGGGAACCACCAGAATGTTTGATTGATTATTTCCCCAAAGATTGGATGTTGGTGATCGATGAATCTCACGTTACGATTCCTCAAATTCGCGGGATGTATAATGGCGACCAAGCGCGAAAAAAGGTTTTAATAGAACATGGTTTTCGGCTTCCTAGTGCTGCTGATAATCGTCCTTTAAAAGCCGAAGAATTTTGGGAGAAAGTTAATCAATGTATATTTGTTTCCGCAACTCCTGGTAATTGGGAATTAGAAATTTCTGAAGATAATATTGCCGAGCAAATTATTAGACCAACTGGAGTAATTGACCCAGAAGTGATTGTACGTCCTACTGAAGGTCAAATTGATGATTTATTAGGCGAAATTAAAGACCGAGTAGACCTCAATGAAAGAGTATTAATTACTACCTTAACCAAGCGAATGGCTGAGGATTTAACGGAGTATTTAGAAGATAGCGGTATTCGTGTTAGATATCTGCATTCTGAGATTAATTCGATTCAAAGAATTGAAATTATTCAAGATTTACGCGATGGTGTGTTTGATGTATTAGTTGGTGTTAACTTGTTACGGGAAGGTTTGGATTTACCCGAAGTTTCTTTAGTCGCGATTTTAGATGCTGACAAAGAAGGATTTTTGCGTGCTGAGCGTTCTTTAATTCAAACTATTGGTAGAGCTGCACGTCATGTAAAAGGACAAGCGATTTTATACGGCGATAAAATGACCGATAGTATGATCAAGGCGATCGACGAAACCGAGCGTCGTCGGGATATTCAAATGGCACATAATAAGATGCATAATATTACTCCACAGTCAATTGTTAAGAAGAAATCGAGTAATGCGATTTTGTCTTTTTTAGAAGTGTCACGACGCTTAAATTCACAAGATTTACAAGTGGTAGACGAACACGTTGATGAAATACCTTTAGAAAATATTCCGCAATTTATTAACAAATTAGAAACCCAGATGAAAGAAGCTGCTAAAAATCTCCAATTTGAAGAAGCGGCAAAGTTTAGAGATAGAATCAAGCAGTTAAGAGATAAGTTGGTAGGAAGGTGATTGAGTTAGGAGTTAGGAGTTAGGAGTTAGGAGTTAGAAGTCGGGTTTTTAGGATAAATTTTAGTGGGAACAGACAATCTTGATAAAAACCCGACTTCTGTGAGAGGGGGGTTAGAAGTTAAACTCACGTATATAACCGCTTCTACTCTTCATCTAAACGCAATATTTATCAACCAAAAAAAAACCGGCTTTTTTGCAAAACCAGGTTTTTGTAGTTGAAAATACTTATCAAAAAAAAACAGGTATATTAAAACCTTTAATTACAATCCTTTTGCTAAATTATGGCATTAAATGTTGTCCAATTTACATTCTATTAACATTAATGACTTCTGATACGGGTATTTCTACTTGCTCTTTAAGACCAAAATGCTTGTCCATCAAAGTAGATACTTGTTCTGCCTGAATTTTGCTGTAGCGAGTTTTGTCTGGCATGAT
>JBHJOU010000343.1:0-2797 GCA_050329355.1 Rivularia sp. (in: cyanobacteria) | reverse complement strand
TTAATAACTTTTACTACATTTCTATTTAGTAACGAATGAGGAGTCAAAGCGGCAATCTAGCAATAGGAATATTATTAAATTAAGATTTTATCGCCAAAATCAATCGTATTAAAAATCATTCTTGTTTTAGTAAGAACCGAATATTTAATAAAAGACTATAGCCATTGCTATGATGAAGTTTCAAGCATATAAATATGAAAACAAAGCTGTGTATAATTACACTATTTTCAGAAAAGTTATGCTAAAAATATTACATAATATTATTGATAAATCGACATTTTTAAGAGTAAATACATAGAATAGATGTAATTTATAAATGTAATTATCAACCCATACGCAAGATGAAAATCTTGTTTTGAAGGTAAAATTTAATAGCATCTACTGCGTAAATTCAAAAACTTTGCTGACGACTAACGTATTATTTTATGAGGTGACATAATGTTTGCTGTTGTCACGCCCAAAGAAATTCATTTACCCCCTGGAACGGTTTTAAAATTACCCGGTAGTTGGGATGAGTATCAATCTCTGTCCGCACAGCTAGGAGACCGTTCTTCTCCTCGCATCAAATATCGACCTGGAGAAATTCTGTTAATGGCACCGCTACCAGAACATGGGCGCAAAGCTAGCTTAATTGCAGATGTGGTTAAAGTTTTGCTCGATTATTTAGAGCAAGAATACGAGTCATTTACTCCAATTACAATGGAATTATCTTCCATAAGCGGTATTGAGCCGGATTACTGCTTTTATATTGATAATTGGATGGCGATCGCAGGTAAAGATAGAATTGATTGGAGTGTTGAACCACCTCCAGATTTAGCGATCGAAGTAGACGTAACAAGTTACACGGATATAGATGATTATCTGCCTTACCGCGTTCCGGAAGTTTGGTTATTTAAAAAGAACCAACTAAGAATTTACGGTTTGGAAAATGACAAGTATGTTGAAAAGTCTAACAGCCGTTATTTCCCAGATATTAATATTCTAGAAATTGTAAACGAATGTTTCCGAATTGCTTATGAGCGTAATAGTAGCGCTGCAATTCGAGATTTAAGACGGAAATTGAATTCGTAAATACAATTTTACTTATAAGACTTTTAGCGATGATACCGCTAGCAATCTGTAAAATCCAAAAAATCAAAAGCTGGGGAATGCTCAAGGGTAATGAAGCTCATACTGCAAGAGAAAGAGATACGCCCAACGCAAACCCGGAAGTAACCAATATACGGATTATTGGTGACTCTTCTAATTTAGATTTAGCAACTTTGGTAAGACATACAATAGGTTCGCAGAAAATTCGCTCAAATGCCGTTCTTGCTCTAGAAATGTTGCTTAGTGCAAGCGCTTCCTATTTCCGTCCGAATGCACCTCATGAAGCGGGAGTCTATGAAAAACAACGTTTAGATAATTTTGTGGAAGCAACGGTTAACTGGTTGGATTCTTCTTGGAGAGAACGACTAGTTAGAGCAGAGTTACACCTTGATGAAATTACACCTCATATTCACGCTTACATCGTGCCACTAGATGAGCGAGGTAAACTCAACTGTCGGGCTTTGTTTGGTGGAAGAATTAAATTATCCGAACTACAAGATAGTTTTGGAAGTGCTGTTGCACATTTGGGTATCTCTCGCGGCATTAAAGGCAGTAAAGCTACTTACACTACGCTCAAAAAGTATTATGCTGCCGTCAATCAAGATTCCCAATTTATAAATTTAGAACGCTTTCTTCCTAAAGCTCAGGTGTCTGAAACAAGTGAAGAGTACCGACAGCAAATTATTCAAATTTTGAATCCTGAGTTTGAAATAATCAATTACCAACTCAACGAACGCTCTCGCTTGCTCAAGCAATTTAATCAGTTAAAGCAAACTGCAATACAGAGCGAACAACTCCGCCAAAAATTAGAGTCAGAATTACGAATATTAAAAACAAGCATTGAACGTCAAGATTTGCCTTTAGGCTTGGTAGCTTACGAGCTAGGGATAAATCAAGATAATCAATTATCGAAAATGAACGCGATTGACTTAGTAATGCAAGTCAATCAATGCCAATTTGATGATGCACTGATCTGGTTGCGCGATCGATTTGGGGAAGAGCAGATGCTAGCTGCGTTGACTAATCAAGCGGCTAATAGAGCTTTAAGGATTGCACATCAAAATCCCCAAAGAGTATTCGTACCACCAGCACCTAATCCAAATTTTTGGAAAGAAGTTGAGAAATATTTCCAACTCAGTTACTGTATTCCTCAAAGATTGACTCAAACACTCAATCAACGGGGTTTGCTATATGCGGATACGTCAGGTAATGCCGTCTTTATAGCTCGAAATCTTTCTTCTGAAGTCACTGGAGCCTACTTGCATTCATTGCAAACAACAGCGAATGGTTTTAGTCTATATCCTGGAAGTAAACGTTCTGCTGGTTGGTTTCATCTGAGTATGGGAAAAAGCTGGGATAATCCCATAACAACTGCGATTCTAACCGCTTCACCGATTGAATCATTGTCTCTAGCAATATTAAACGCTCCTCACACATGCAGAACTCTTTACTTATCCATTGACAGGATTCATTCTTTGAATATTGCAGAGCATTACGTTTGTGTACCTACAGATTTTCTCAAGAATGTACCAAATGTAGTTATTGCTATGCCCGATAAAAATCTAGCAGCTATTCAAAAACTTTTACCAGGAGCAACCAAATTACAACCAAGAACCACTTGGAATAAAGAGTTACAACAACGTCAAGGAGCTACAAATTATGCCGCGCTGGAATAAAGAACGTAACCAAATGACGATATTGTCAATCT
>JBHJOU010000467.1:0-3337 GCA_050329355.1 Rivularia sp. (in: cyanobacteria) | reverse complement strand
TACTAAACCAGCAGCTTTAACAGCAGCAACTAAAGTATTAAAAGAACCTGCACTAACTGCGGTATCTACGATATCAGCCATTTATTTCACCCTATGTATAATCTTCTAACAGTTATTAGGATGACATCCTGCTGTTAGAAATCATGTTTGAGTAAGCGTTTGGGCAGTGTATAACTTGAATGAATTGTTTGAGAACGATACAAAAATTTACAATAAATATTTTTAATTAACCTCAAAAGCGTCAACTTCAACGGTAGCTTTACCGACCCAGCCAGGTATCCTAGATACTCATACCATTACATAGGAGTTTGGCGAACTCTAGCAAGCTTGCGATTTTTTACCATTCCCCAGACATTTTAATCCTCCAAAACGATAGCTTAGTTTTCGCTAAGAATTTTGGCGGATAGTTTGTGCAAAAAGTCTTTACGGGTATCTTTTCCTCCAACCCTATCCAAACGAGACGTTAAATTAAATCTTGGCACGGGTACTTATAATTTCCAAAAACACAACACCTACCTGTACAATAAAACAGTTGTATTCGGTGGCGGATGTGATTGAGCGTTATACTCTACCTGAAATGGGTAATATTTGGACTGATACTTACAAGTTCCAAACCTGGTTGCAAGTGGAAATTGCAGTTTGCGAAGCACAAGCCGATTTAGGTTATATCCCCGCCGAAGCTGTACGGGAAATTAAGGCTAAGGCAAATTTTGATGTTAATCGAGTTCTGGAAATTGAAGCCGAAGTTCGTCACGATGTCATTGCTTTCTTAACTAATGTCAATGAATATGTAGGTGATTCCGGACGCTATATCCACTTGGGAATGACAAGTTCTGATGTCTTAGATACCGCTTTAGCATTGCAAATGGTGGCGAGTTTGGATTTAATCGTCCAAAAACAAGAAGAATTAATTACAGTCATTCGTGAAAAAGCCCGCGAACATCGTTACACTGTGATGATTGGACGCTCTCACGGTATTCATGCCGAACCAATTACTTTTGGTTTTAAACTCGCTGGATGGTTAGCCGAAGTTTTACGCAATCAACAACGTTTACACACCTTGCGTCAAACTATAGCCGTTGGTAAAATATCCGGTGCTGTAGGAACTTACGCCAATATTGAACCCCGTGTAGAAGCACTCGCTTGTCAAAAACTTGGACTCCAACCAGACACCGCATCCACTCAAGTTATTTCTCGCGATCGCCATGCTGATTTTCTCCAACAATTAGCTTTAGTTACAGCTTCGTTGGAACGTTTCGCGGTAGAAATTCGCAATTTACAAAGAACAGATGTCCTCGAAGTCGAAGAATACTTTTCTAAAGGACAAAAAGGTTCCTCTGCAATGCCCCACAAACGTAATCCTATTCGTTCGGAAAGATTAACGGGAATGGCTAGAATCGTTCGTGGAAATGCCGTTGCAGCCCTAGAAAATGTTGCATTATGGCACGAAAGAGATATTTCTCACAGTTCGGTAGAGCGAGTCATTTTACCCGACTCTTGCATTCTCACCCATTTTATGTTAAGCGAAGCCATTAGCTTAATAAAAAATCTATTGGTGTATCCGGAAAATATGGCGGAGAATATGAACTGTTACGGCGGTGTAGTATTCTCTCAGAAAGTCTTATTAGCTTTAATTGACAAAGGAATCAACCGCGAAGAAGCTTATCAAATAGTTCAAGCAAACGCTCATACAGCATGGAATCAGAAAAATGGCAACTTCCACGAATTAATTTGTAAAGATAATCGCGTCACAGAAAAACTATCTCCCCAAGAAATCGCAAGAATATTCGATCCGCAAAATCATTTACAGCATCTAGACCAAATTTATCAACGCTTGGGGATTTAAGTCGTTAAGAATTAGGAGTTAGGAGTTAGGAGTTAGGAGTTAGGAATTAGGAGTTAGGAATTGTTCACTGATAACTGATAACTGATAACTGATAACTGATAACTGATTACAAAAGTCCGACAGCGTGTAACAAACCATGTCCGGTGAGTATTTCAATCATCAAAGCAATAAAACCAAGCATGGCTACCCTTCCATTCCAAACTTCAGCAGAAGTCGTAATACCCCATTCCCATCGTTCTTGAGGATACATTTTGACTTTTTTCTTCATCTGATTGACTTGCTCAAGTGAAATACTCGGAGATTTCAAGGCATCCACAGTCAAATCAGCTAAAGCTTTAATAAATACTGGATGTACATTCAATGCTGGTACCCGCCGAAAATTCTCAATTCCGGCTTCTTCAGCAACTTCGCGATACTCAATATCGATTTCTTCTAATGTTTCAATATGCTCAGAAACGAAACTTACAGGTACAACTACTAGATTTTTAACACCTTGATGTGCTAAATCCTCAATAGCGTGTTCTGTATATGGTTGTAGCCACTCCACCGGACCGACACGACTTTGATAAGCTAAAGTATGGGGTAATGGTCGATTGAGAGTTTGCATAATTAAATGGGTGCATTCTTCAATTTCCTGCTGATAAGGATCGCCAGCTTCTTCTACATAGCTTTTAGGAACTCCATGTGCGCTGAAGAAGATATGAGCTTCATTTGGGTTCGGTAATTGGTCTATCTCCTGCCTAATTAATTCTGCCATAGCTTGCAGATAACCAGGTTGCTTGTACCATGAAGCAATTACAGAATATTCAATCTGTTGTAATTTCGGATTTTCTCGCCAAAGTTGTTCTAAAAGTCGATAACTTGAACCACTGGTGCTAATCGAAAATTGGGGATAAAGTGGTAAAACTACTAACTTTTCAATTTTATCAGCGACAATCTGGTCAATAGCTTCCTCTGTGTAAGGATGCCAATAACGCATTCCCACATAAATACTGGCATCTTCTCCAATTTCAGCTAACTGGGCTTTTAAAGCTTCTCCCTGAGCTTCGGTGATTTGTCGTAAAGGAGAGCCACCACCGATTTTACGGTAATTTTCTTGAGAGGTTTGGGCTCTTCGTGTAGAAATAAACCAAGCTAAAGGTTTTTGCAGCCAACGAAAAGGTAGGCGAATTATTTCTGGATCGGAAAACAAATTGAAAAGGAAAGGTTGGACATCCTCAAGTTTATCCGGTCCACCGAGATTTAGTAATAAAACGCCTACACGACCCATAGCAGTATTAGTCCCCAATTTTTTTAACTTTTTTACTAATGTTAACAATATATCTTTATTAAAGACATAAGTTAATACCAGGTAAATATATTGTGGCTACAATTCTTCGAGACTTAAGCTATCGTTATCAATGGTTTTACGACGGAATCTCACGTTTAGCCGCTTTCAGCGTTGGTGGTGAATCGCGATTTCGTCAATTAGCTTTGCAAGGTTTAACAATT
>JBHJOU010000622.1:0-3746 GCA_050329355.1 Rivularia sp. (in: cyanobacteria) | reverse complement strand
ACAATGATAAATCTTATACTCGTACCCATTGATTCCTGGCAAAGCTTGAGTATCAGCAGTACAGGATGGTAGGGTTAATGGAGTCTTTTGAATTGTACGAAAGTTTGTTAACCAAAGGTCAAAAGGACGTGGTAATGTTTGGATTTGTTCGATTAAAGTTGTTGTAGCAGTGTCGGATTTTTGGTTTTCGGGAATAATTAAAAATTGAGCGTTTATGGGTGAATTAGTCTTTTGAATTTGTTTCGCTATACCCATAATTTCCCCAGTTTCGGCTAAGCTACGATGAGTATTAGCAATTAAAATCGGTTTGGTTAAAGATATATTTTCAATGATGGGAAGTAGTAAGTCTGGTCGGTAATATTTTTGATAACCCAAATTAGATACAACTGTAATTCCACTTAATAGTCCCATAATCCATATGATAGTTACAGCGCTTTTACCATTAACTTTGAATTGAGGAAAGGCTGGACTAGTAAAGGTATTTTGCTGCCAGCAAGCGGCGAGTATAGCTCCTAACAATAACATTACAACCGGAAAATAAACGAAGTTGTAACGAGCGCCTCTGGTAATATCTATACCAAAGAAATAAGTGATGATAAAAAAGAGGGCAATTACTGATAATAAAACACCAGTAAATGTTTGAGTCATTAAGTGATTTTCTGACGATGAATACTGAATTTTGAAGTTACGAAATAAAATTGGTATTGCCCAGACAAAGAAAATTATCATTACTAATCCAGAAGCAATTACTATTGTAAGTTGTGGTGATTCAACTGGTAGTAAAGAAATCATTGTAATCCAACCAGCTAATGATTGAAAAATCGGATTAAGTAAATCTAAAAAGTTGCGTTCGCTATTTTTTATCCATTGGGTTAATTCTGCTGTATAACGATTATATAGAAATAAATTTAACCAAAATAAACCAGTACATATAGTACCAATAACTGCGGCGTAAATAGTCCACCACAATTTTAAATTGGTAATTTTCGATTTGGGGTTAAGCCAATATTTCATCAACACTATCGCTTCACCACACAGAATAAGACTAAAAAAGTAATGAGTTGAAATTCCCATTGCATTAACAACCAACCAAATCAAAGCAATGGTAATAGGTAAAGGCTGTTGTTGTTGAATACGACGCACAGCAACTACCAAACAGCACAGTGAAGCAATTACCCATAAAATACCTAAAGTGTAATGACGGGCTTCTTGAGCTAAAAAAATACCGTAGGGAGACACTGCGATAAATGCAGCAGCTACCTGTGCTATTAAAACAGAACGAAAACTTAATCGTGCTAAACCGTAAATTGCTGGAATCGAAGCAATACCAAATATTGCACTAATACTACGGGCTGCAAAAATTAAATCTTGTTCTGACCATAAAGATATCCACCAATGGGACAAAACAAAATAAACTGGAGGATGAATATCTTCTGTAAGTATTTTTTGTAATACCTCTTGAACAGCAAAATTTTCATTAATTTGTAGAGGTTGCAATAAAACATCAAGACTTATGATTTGATTTAACGGTACTGTTTTAAAACTATTACCCAAACTAAAAACTATTGTCGCGAATTCATCAATCCAAACGGGTTTACTTGTCAAATTGGTGAATCGCAAAACACTGCCAACTAATATCGATGTTAGTAAAAGTATTAACTGCATGAACATTAGTTTTTTTTATGAGAAAATTATCATTATTCTTGGAATTAAATCGCATACAAGTATTAATAAATATCAAGAAAATTTTTGATTGAATAAATTATTGAATTCTGGCGACTATAAGTCGCGACTACACAAACAAACTCCACCGTAAGATGGACTTAAAAAAATTACCCATTACCCATTACCAATTACCAATTACCAATTCAATACTTACTTTACCTGCGTTACTCGCCAACTAAGTTTCAGATTTACCCAAAAATTCCAAACAGTAGCTACAGCAATGGCAATTAAATTAGCTATATAACGATTGGAAATTACAAAATTAAATATTAAATTCAACACTAATACATTAATAACTAATCCTGCTAAACAAATAATATTGAATTTCAAAAATCTTTTCAAACGTTGTTTGAACCCTTTTTGTTGCATCGCAACATCGGCAAAAGTCCAAGCGTCATTCCACAAAAAATTATTAAAAATCGCAATTTCTCCCGCAATAATTTTACTGCGAGTTAAAGGCAAAGCTAAAGTATTAGGGTCGCTGAGTAAGTAAAGTATTGTCATATCTACAAATACTCCGCTTAAACCTACCAAACCAAAGCGAATAAATCTACCGATGGGAAAACCCCTGCTTTGACTCAATTTTTCTTCAGTTTCCACAGAAAAACGCAACCTCAGTAAGTGTCGGATATAGTCAAGATAATGTTTCCAACTCACTTTGCTTTCTCCATCTTGACGCTCGCAAAATACATAACCGATTTCAGCAATTTTGTTTACTCTTCCTCTTCCCAAAACTTCCAACAGAATTTTGTAGCCGATGGGGTTAAAAGTTATATTTTCTACGCAGTTACGACGTACCATAAAATAACCGCTCATTGGGTCGGAAACTCTACCAATAACTCGTGGTAAAATTATCAAACCTAATAGTTGAGCGCCACGTGATAACAAACGTCTAATAAAACTCCAACTGCTTACTCCACCACCTTCGACATGACGACTTGCCACTGCTAAATCATCCTTTTCAATCGCATTTAGTAGTTGCAACAGTATATGGGGTGGATGCTGCAAATCTCCATCGATTACTCCTAATACCCTTCCTCTCGCACTTTGCCATCCACGAATTACCGCCGAAGAAAGTCCCCGTTCATTTTCGCGTCGCATTACCCGTAACTGCGGGAATTCTGACATCATAGAAACAGCAACTTCCCAAGTACCATCCGGACTATTATCATCAACTACAATTAATTCGTAGTCTCCCGGTATACTTTTATCAAGTAAACTAGTCAAAGTACTAACGATTTTATTGATATTACCAGCTTCCAGGTAGGTGGGAATCACCAATGAAAACAGAATACTTTGATTCGTAACATTTGCTGAGAGTGGTAATCCAGAAATTCGTAAAGAACCGTTTGGTACTGATAAAAGCTTGTTCGGTTGGATGATACTCATTTAGTGGATAGTTGACAGTGGACAGTTGACAGTTGACAGTTGACAGTTGATGGTTTAACTCCTAACTCCTAACTCCTAACTCCTAACTCCTAACTGTCAATTATCTTCTCATTTTGATATTACCTGTAAAAATAATAGATGTGCTTTGATTTTTGATAAACACTATTTTTTTAATACATTGCCGTGAAAAATCTTCTGAAAAATAAAGTTGATACAATTCTAGAACGTGCTTTGACGGGTTACGATTTATCTGCTCAAGAAGGTATTACATTATTAAAGCAAACCGAACCCAGTATTATTGCTGCTATTCATACCACAGCCGACAAACTACGATTTTCTCAAGTCGGAGATACTGTCACCTATATAATCAACCGAAATATTAATTTTACTAACATATGTGAGCAACACTGTAGTTTTTGTGCTTTCCGGAGAGATGATGGTGATACAGGCGCTTACTCGTTGGATTGGACGCAAATTGTTGAAAAAACTACAGATGCAGTCAAACGCGGTGCAACGGAAATCTGTATGCAAGGTGGATTAAATCCCGAAGCAAAAATAGATGGTAAATCTTTGAATTACTATCTTAAGTTGGTAGAAACTATCAAACAAGAATTTCCCCAACTACATCTTCA
>JBHJOU010000876.1:0-4246 GCA_050329355.1 Rivularia sp. (in: cyanobacteria) | reverse complement strand
CTAGTAGTCTATTTCATTAATTATGATGGGCTGTAGAGACGTTATACATAACGTCTCTCTAGGTTTGGGAGAAAACAAATCCGTCAAATTTAATGCAAAGAACCACTAGAATCTGGTTCCAATATATTACAAAGTTAAACCTTGTAACGAGCTAACTTATTGATAAAGTTTCAAGCTCGTATCTTTTTGCATACTTCACAAGTACATCAACGAATATCGTAAACAAATCAAACATTTCATTGACTAATTCCAAAGCTTCTTGCTTAACATCCTCTTCCAATTCTATATTAGAAATAGATTCTACACTTTCAACTGAATCCATACTATGATTGGAATCAATTGAGTAATGATGCATTCCGAAATATTTATACTCAATACCAGAAGTTAATTCTAATTCTTTAGCAACTAAATTTGTTGTTGACAGAAAAATATCTGCTGTGGCTTCTATGGCTTCAATTACTACTAATTTATGAATCGGAGCAGCCTTATAAGTACATCGATATATTTCATAAAATGTCTGTCGCGAAACTTGAATTTCTTTACTCCAAATAAATCTTGTTGCATCTGTAAAACTAGATGACATATCGAAACCCAACTTTGTCAAATCTTCTAAAAACCAAATCCAATGACCGTCATCTTCATAAGTATGTTGATTGATGATAGCTTGAATTGGGTCATTTGTTGGTTCATCTCGCCAAACATATCGATTTAACTCTCCGAATCCCATCACAAAAGGTACAAAACAAGGTGCAAAACCAAATCTTTGTCTAGGTGGAATACTTTTATCTTCTAGAAATTCAAAAAATTCCAACTTCGCAAACTCTTGCTTCTTCTTCTCAATATGTGCCAGAACTTCTTTCATTTCTAATATTCCTTATTCAAACTGCTTAGTTAGCAAAAAACAAAACGAACCTGATCAAATGGGTAGTAAGCAGCCTGAAAAGTTAAGTTAATTTAACCTAACTTAATGAAAATTTTAGAATTCGTTAGCTTAAAAGAATAGGTACTCAGATAACAATTTGAAGATTTTTTGAAGATTTTTTTAATCTTTGTCTAGAAGTCGGGTTTTTATGACTATTTTGTGATGTTACGGAATATTTATCCTAAAAACCCGACTTCTCTAATTTTTGTCCAACTCACTATACTTACAAAAATGACTGTCCACAATTTGTGAACAGTCATTTGATGTTGATCAAAAATAACTCTTATTTATTCACGAAAAATCATCTTCAAACTGCTTCTTGAAAAAACAAGTGAAGACGTAAATACCAATTAAGGTTGCTGAGTCGTAATTACACTGACTTGAGGATTAACAAACATCGATTGCTGCAACATCGGAGTGTTCGCAACAGAGTTATTTGCCAATGTAAATAAAGGATTTGATAGAATTCCGGCTATAGAAGTAGCAATTAAAGTTACTACCAAACCAACTTGCAAAGGTCTTAACCCAGGTAAATTCCAACTGATTGGGGGATAATTCTTGACTGCATCGGACATTTCTTGGGGTTCCTTTACTACCATCATTTTAACGACGCGGATGTAATAGTAGATCGAAACCACACTGGTAACTAATCCTAACAAAACTAATCCATAAAGACCAGCTTGCCAACCTGCCCAAAACAGATAAATCTTACCAAAGAACCCAGCTAAAGGAGGAATACCTCCTAAAGAAAGTAAAGAAAGACTTAATCCTAAAGTCAAAAGTGGGTCTTTCTGATATAAACCAGAGTATTCGGTAATTTGGTCGGTTCCCGTGCGTAGCGAGAACAAAATCACGCAGCTAAAACCACACAAGTTCATAAACAGGTAAACTAGCAAGTAAAACATCATGCTGGAGTATCCTGCTTGTGTACCGGCAATCAAGCCAATCATCACAAACCCTGCTTGAGCAATCGATGAATAAGCTAGCATTCGCTTCATACTGGTTTGAGCCAGAGCAACCACATTACCCAATATCAGGCTTAATACCGCTAAAGCAGTAAATACAAATCTCCACTCATCAGCCACGAGGGGGAAAACTGTTGTTAACAACCGGATAGCCAACGCAAAACCCGCAGCTTTAGAACCCACAGATAAAAACGCAATCACCGGAGTCGGTGCGCCTTCATATACATCTGGTGTCCATTGGTGAAAAGGTGCTGCGGAAATTTTAAAGCCAATCCCAGCAATTACAAATACCAAGGCAATCACTACACCCAAAGACTGACCTAAGTTTGCCGCTTCAATACCATTGGCGATCGCGCTGAGTTGAGTTTGTCCGCCGGATAAACCGTATAGTAGAGAAACGCCATACAAAAATACAGCTGTACTCGAAGCACCAATCAATAAATATTTGAGTGCGGCTTCATTTGAGCGTGGATCACGCTTGGTATAACCTGTCAATAAATAAGAGGAAATACTCAGGGTTTCTAAGGAGATGAAAATCATCACCAACTCATTCGCCCCTGATAAAAACATCGCTCCCAGAGTAGCGGTGAGCAAAATAGCAATAAATTCTGCTAATGCGGTACCACTTTGTTCAACGTAGCGAATTGACATCAAAATGGTGACAGCCGCAGACAGTGCAATAATACCGCGAAACATCACACTCAGGTCATCGCCGTTAAACGCACCAAGAAATGAGATGGGATTAAGATTGTCCCATTGAAAATACAAAGCGACGATAGAAGCAAGTAAACCTGCTACTGCTAGATATCCGATCCAGCGTGCGGACGAACGTCCTAAAATCAAATCTACGATCAAAACCCCTAAGAAGGTGATTATTACAATTCCTTCCGGTACTATCGTTCCAGCATTTAACTGGGATGCGAGATTAACAAAATCCATGAGATATATTAGGTTTTGACTCCACCGACTTTCATACTAACTGTGTTAATTCTATTGTTTTTTCCCAAATATTCATCACTTAGGCATGAGGATCAACCAAAAATATTCGTAAAAAGCCACCTAAATAATCAAAATAATAAGTAGGGACATTCCAGTTGTGAAATATCCCTACTTAAAAATAATATTTAGCTTAAGGTTATACTAAAAACGGTTTAAAAGTTTCATTCTGAACGAAACAAAGAATTTCGGAGATACTGAAGGCTTACTGGGTTACGCTCCTATGACATAACTCCATGTTTTACCCGTTTACAGTATAGCTATAATTAAATTCAATTTTACGCTCAGTATGATATAACTCCAGGTTTTAGCCGTTTGCAGTATAGCTATGATTAAAATCAATCAAATATTAAGACTTGCATAATACCTAATAGCTATTATCTCTACCCCAGCTTCCGCCACCGGAACGTCCGCCACCGGAGCGTCCGCCACCGCCGCCACCACCGCCTCTGTCTTCTCGCGGTCTGGCTTTGTTAACTTTCATCACTCGACCCATCCATTCGGCACCATCCAAGGCTTGAATAGCTTCGTTTTCTGCGGCTTCTGATTCCATTTCCACAAAACCAAAACCTCGCGCTCTACCAGTTTCCCTATCGGTAGGTAACTGAACGCGCTTCACACCACCATACTCAGCAAACACCTTAGTAAGGTCTTCCTGAGTAACATCGTATGCTAAATTTCCAACGTAGATTGACATAAAACTCTCCAGAATCCAACCGTGCAGAGGCGACATCCGGAAAGCTGCTTGCGACTTTTACTTAATAACAAGAACACAATTACCGAACGTACTTCTCCTGCATTATCTTATCACAACTTTTTTCTCCAAACTACGCCATCTGAAAACAAGTATCAGTTTTTACTATATTATCGATAATTTAATGTAATACCCAGTTACCCAGTTACCAGTTACCCAGTTACCAATTACCAATTAAAAAAATGTTTTTATGTAAAAAATTGTAAAAAATGCTTGTCAAAAGCCTTTGTTGTTCTTAATTGGTAAGTATTTGATCATCGGGTATCGCCATGCCAATCCCTTGCGAAAAATTGCAATGAATAAAAATGGTAGTCGCCAATTATGCCCAATATAAGTTAAAGATTGAAGAGGACTGCCTTTCTCGATTAACCAATTTGAATAATCTTACCTAGAGTCGGCATTTCCATTGTCTTTCGGGAAGATATTAAGACTTTCAATCGGGTCAAGCAGTTAATCTAACAGTTATTGCTTGCTCGGTAGTGAAATTTTATCTTGACATTTTCCTATTGATTATCCCCTAAATGACTGTTTAGCGAAGCCGCTATTTTTTTCTTGAAACTTCCATGTCAACCCTTGTTATTGTCGAATCTCCAACCAAAGCTAAAACTA
>JBHJOU010000835.1:0-4324 GCA_050329355.1 Rivularia sp. (in: cyanobacteria) | reverse complement strand
TTACTCAATAAAAATTAAGCTATCCAAATTTAAATATCGGATAGCTAATTTTTGACGGTCAAGAGGACTTGGTATTTTCTAAAGCCTTGTCAACTGAAGTTTGTAAGGCAAGAAATTTTTCCAAACGAACGAGCTTGACTGTCTGAGTAACGCGGGCGTTAGTGACGATTTGAAAGGTACCTTTGATGTTTTGAGACTGTTTGGCTAATTGAACCAAAGCTCCCAAACCAGAACTATCTACAAAGTCAATTTGTGAAAGATCCAGAATAATATTTTTCGGACCTTCATCAATTTTACTACTAAGTACCTTACGAAATGTCGGCTCGGAAAATGCGTCTAACAAACCTGTGAGACGGAATAGCTGACAGTTATCCCTGACTTCACGAGTCCCTCGCAGGCTAACGGTTAGATTTAGTGGCTCAGCAATAATTCCCTCCTCATGATGAAAGCAAACGCTCAAGTATAGATGTTTTTTGTGTCTGTTGTCTACTGTGAACTACCCCGCCGCACAGGCGGACGGGGCTTCTGTACTCAACGGGGAGTGCCTTAGATTTGACTTTCGTCCCATCTTTGGTCTTACCTCCCCTCCTACAGCAGAGACGGCTGAACCTTCCGCCTTTATGATTCTGATGCCCTCTTCTCTAATGTTTATCGCAGCATTTCCATCTCGGTCATGACGAGTGCCACAGTGGGGACAAGTCCATTCCCTCACATCAGGCGGCATCTCACCCATTTGATAAAAACAATTAGAGCAAAGTTTGGAGCTAGGAAACCATCTATCAATTTCCACCAAGTTTCCGCCTTTGCGTTTTAGCTTATAGGCTAAGAAGTTGATAAAAGTTCCCCATCCACAATCAGATATTGATTTTGCTAATTTGTGATTACGTACCATGCCTTTGACATTAAGATTTTCTACTATGACAGCTTGGCTATCGCTGACTAACTTGTAACTAAGTTTATGTAAAAAATCTTGCCGTGAGTTACTTACCCGTTCGTAAACTTTAGCAACAATTTTACGATATTTATTTCTTGAATTACTCCCATGAAGTTTACGCGCTAGTTTTTTCTGCTTGCGCTTGAGATTTTTATCGTGCTTGACAAGATGTTTAGGATTATCGTATTTAGATACTTTCTCACCATCTGTGACTACAGCAAAGTGATTCAAGCCTAAATCAACGCCGTAAATCTTTCCCGATGTCGTAGTAGGGTTATCTTGTTCTGTTTGAGTTAGGATAGATGCAAAATATTTCCCGGATGGGGTTTTACTAATAGTAACAGTCTTAACTTTTCCCTCAATTGGTCTGTGTATTTTGGCTTTGACAACTCCGATATTTCCAGGAATTTTGACATTACCATCTACAATCTTGACATTTTGAGGATACTGAATTGACTGCTTACCATGCTTAGATTTAAAGGACGGAAATCCAGCACGCTTCTCGAAAAAGTTCTTATACGCTGTGGTTAGATTAAGCGTTGTAGCTTGTAAGACTTGGCTATAACACTCAGCTAACCAACAAGTATCTTCTGCTTTTTTCAGAGCTGGCAGAAGTGCATTGAGTGCTGACCGTCCAAGTCCCTTACCTGTTTCTTTATAAGATTCAATCGACTTATTTAGCGCATAATTCCACCACCAACGAGAGCATCCGAATGCTTGCGCTAGTTGTGTTTGTTGTTCTTTAGTAGGGTATAAACGAACTTGTACGGTCTTGTGTAACACTCAATATCACCTCCTTGAAAATTAGTAATTAGGTTGATTTTGATAATATATCACAATATATGCTTAGCGATAAACGTAATTCGTAAATATTTGGGAATTGCTCGGACATCCTTTAAGGATGTACCGAACCTATCCCCGGCTATCCATCCCCACCCGTTCCGAGGGATGGGGAATTTCGCCGAATTAGTTCAAAATTCTCCAATTTCTCACTTTTCCTATTTTTACCTCACTCGCGCAGTAATTGCTTGACGAACTGTTCTCATTGCTTGAACAAAATGCTCAAATAAATAATCTGCATCATGAGGACCTGGAGAAGCTTCTGGGTGATATTGTACCGAGAAAACTGGTAAGGATTTATGTTTGACTCCTGCGACGGTACTGTCATTTAGATTCAGGTGGCTAATCTCGACTTCGCTATGAGGTAGTGAATCGGGGTTGATGGCAAAGCTGTGATTTTGAGAGGTGATTTCGATGCGTTTGTGTAAACCTGCTGGTTGATTTAACCCGCGATGACCAAATTTTAGTTTATAGGTTTGCGCCCCCAAGGCTTGACCCAAAATTTGATGTCCCATACAAATACCAAATATGGGTTTCTCGGATTTTAACAGGGCTTTAGCGGTTTCAACTCCTTCGGTGACTGCGCTGGGGTCTCCTGGTCCATTGGAAAGAAAGATTCCGTCTGGGTTATATTTGAGAATTTCTGAAGTTGGAGTATCTGCTGGAACTACAATTACCCGACAACCATGACTTGCTAAACGACGTAATATATTGCGTTTAACGCCAAAATCCAAGGCTACAACGGTGAATTTTTCGTGATCGTTTGAGTCCCGATTAAATTCCCATGCTGCAATTGTGGGTTCTGACCATTCGTAAACTTCTGAAGTTGTTACCTCTTTGACCAGGTTTAATCCGCTCATCGATGGGGCTACGTTCACTTGCTCTAGTAATTCATTAGCATCGAGTATTTCAGTAGAAACACCCCCATTCATGGCTCCTGAGTGACGTATTTTACGAGTTAAGGCGCGAGTATCGATACCATATATACCAGGTATTTGATGCTGTTTTAAGTAATCGGGTAAAGATTGAGTTGCTCGCCAGTTACTCGGTTGATCACAAATATTTCGAGCAATACAAGCCCGTAAATGTGGTTTATCTGACTCGGCATCTTCGGGATTGACACCAGTATTTCCTAACTCTGGGTAGGTAAAAGCAATGATTTGACCGCAATAACTAGGATCGGTCATCACTTCTTGATATCCTGTCATGCCGGTATTGAAAACTACTTCTCCGATGGCGGTGCCGCTAGCACCAAAAGACCAACCGCGATAGCTGGTTCCATCTGCCAGGACAAGTAGAGCAGGTGTTGCGTCAAACAGAGGCATAAGCAATTAAACGATTAGCTATTAGGCGCGAAAGTTAATTATCCCACGAGTTAATTTACTTAAGTTATTTTTATTTTGATTGGGAATAGGGAATTGGGAATTGGGTTGGGGGGAATAGGGAATAGGGAATTGGGAATTGGTAACCAATCGATCACGATTATTTAAGAATCTTTGATTATTTTGATGATAACGGGATGATTACAAATGCGGATAGCGCTCTGGGTTGTTTTTAACTACTATTGACACTGAAGCAACCAATCCAAATATATAGTTGTACTCTCTTACTGATTAAAATAGTTAAAGGGGCAATTAGCCTCAAAGATGCTTTTCCGATTGCGGAGAATCAGGCAGATAGTCGCGTTTGATGAATGTTAAATAATTAAAACTGGAAAGTAGATTTTTGCCCCCAAGGGCTTGGTAAAATCAAAACTATTATGCTTAAGCCTTTGTTTTCTCGTACAGCGTCGATCTTACTATGGAGCGTACTCACTATAGCTGGTACTGCTTGTAGCCAAGAACAAAAAATTGCCAAAATTCCCACTGATCAGCAGCGAGCGGTGCCGAGTGCTTCCCCTGTGCTGGGTTCCCGTAGTACTTCAGTACCAGACTCAATTCAAACTTCGGAAGCAGCTATAGAACCAACTTCCTTTGAAATGGCATTGGACAAAGCTGCGGGTGCTTTTAGTGTCAGTCAATCTGCTTATTCTCCAGAAGATTGGAAATTAGTGGCTGATTATTACCAAGATGCCATTAATTTGATGAAAACGGTGAAGCCTCAAGCCCGCTACCACCCGATTGCTCAAGCAAAAGTCAAGGAATATCAGCGTCATTTGGATTATGCTTTAGAAAAATCCGTTGCCCTTGCTCAACCCCAAGAACTACCTGAACCTGAAAAAATAGTGGTAGCAGTACCACCTCTTAAGGAATCTATTGCACGTCAAAAAATGCAGATTCCGCAAGGGATAGAAAATATATTACAGCAGAATTTACAATCTCCCATTGCTGCACCGCAACAATTACCCCCACCAACTACCCAAAAAGCCATACCAATACCCGTCGAGACAAAAGAAGTATACGCTGCTGTACCGATTCAAGAAGACACCCGTCAAGCTATGGTATTTAGCTCCCCAATCAAGCGACGTGTTGGTGGTACACCAATTATTGATGTCACTTTTAATGGACAACAGCAATTTGAGATGATTGTTGATACAGGTGCTAGCGGTAC
>JBHJOU010000525.1:0-9059 GCA_050329355.1 Rivularia sp. (in: cyanobacteria) | reverse complement strand
TTACTCAATCAGAACAAATTGAATCTACATTTAGTAAAATAATCCGACTTCTACGGTGGAATAAACCAGAAGGAAGATTAATCTTGATGATTCCGGGTTTGTGGGCTGTATTTTTAGCAGCACAAGGAAAACCACCTCTACCATTGGTAGGAGTGATTATTTTAGGAACTCTTGCTACAAGTGCTGTGGGATGCGTTGTCAATGATTTATGGGATAAAGATATAGATCCCGAAGTCGAAAGAACGAAAAACCGTCCTCTCGCTTCTCGAACATTATCGATCAAAGTAGGGGTAGTTGTAGCGATTATCGGAATGGTTTGTGCTGCCATTCTCGCTTTTTATCTTAACCCGCTCTCGTTCTGGTTGTGTGTCGCAGCAGTTCCGGTAATTCTGCTTTATCCCGGTGCAAAACGGGTATTTCCCGTACCTCAATTAGTGCTTTCTATTGCTTGGGGTTTCGCCGTATTAATTAGCTGGAGTGCGGTAACACAGAATCTTTCACAACCAACTTGGCTGCTTTGGGGTGCCACTGTATTATGGACTTTAGGATTTGATACAGTTTATGCCATGAGCGATCGCGATGATGACAAACGCATCGGTGTCAATTCCAGCGCTTTATTTTTTGGTAACTATGTTCAAGAAGCCATTGCTGTGTTTTTTATCGCCACTGTTGCGTTATTAATTTGGATGGGAATTGTCACACATCTTCATATTGCATTTTGGATCAGTGTTGCGATCGCATTTGCTGGTTGGGTATGGCAATATTTACGTTTGAAACAACCAGATTTACCCACAGCAGCTTACGGTAGAATGTTCCGAGAAAACGTCTGGATTGGTTTTATTCTCCTCGTTGGAATGATAATTGGGAGTTTTTGATCTATTCGCGTCATCCAATCATAGTACCGAAACCTCCCGATTCTGTTTGTTCAGGTGAGGTTCTCATTTTCCTTGTTAATTTTAATGAGTGAAAATTATTTTGTATACGGATAAATCGATATGGCAATCTGAGAAAAAATGCAATAAGCTGTTGTGCATTTAAATCATCTAAGCCAAATTATTCTAATTCTTGTGGGGTGGGCATCCCTGCCCTTTATATATAATTTAGCTGTTTTTTCGCTGAGTTAAACAATACTTCTGTATCTGTATCTGCTCCAAATAATTAATAATTAATAATTAACGTGTTAACGGACATTTGTCATATTGCTAGTAACTATTACAAAAGTTAAGCTGTTGTTGCTTATATAATTCAGTTTACGGTCATAGGATAAAACCTCGGCAAGAGTCATTGAATTAGATTATGTTTAGAACTCTACAGTTGCTTCCTCGTTTAGAATACTATTATCAGCAAATCAAGACGATTATTCTTTCGCGTCAAAATCCGATTACAGGTTTGCTACCCGCTTCAACAGCGATAACGGATCACGGAGACTATCGTGACGCTTGGGTGCGTGATAACGTTTACAGTATTTTAGCGGTTTGGGGGTTAGCGTTAGCTTATCGCAAGGTGGATGAAGATAAGGGACGCACTTACGAATTAGAACACAGCGTGATCAAGTTAATGCGGGGATTGTTATTCTCGATGATGCGACAGGCACATAAAGTAGAACAATTTAAGCATACTCAATCACCCTTAGATGCATTACACGCTAAATACAACACCGCAACTGGGGATATTGTTGTCGGTGATGATGAATGGGGACATTTACAGCTTGACGCAACATCGATATACTTGCTGATGTTGGCGCAAATGACAGCTTCGGGAGTGCAGTTAGTTTACACTCTTGATGAGGTGGATTTTGTTCAAAATTTGGTTTACTATATCGGACGAGCTTACCGTACCCCAGATTATGGAATTTGGGAACGAGGGAATAAAATAAATCATGGTAATGCCGAATTAAATGCTAGTTCGGTAGGTATGGCAAAAGCTGCATTAGAAGCAGTTAACGGACTAGATTTATTTGGAGTACATGGAAGTAGAGCATCAGTAATTCACGTCTTACCAGATGAAATTGCCCGCGCTCGCATTACCTTAGAATATTTATTGCCGAGAGAATCAGCTTCTAAAGAAATTGATGCAGCACTTTTGAGCGTGATTAGTTTTCCGGCTTTTGCAGTCGAAGATGAAAGTTTACGTCAGCGTACTTTAGAAGAGATAATTAATAAATTAGAAGGTAATTACGGTTGCAAGCGATTTTTACGCGACGGACATCAAACGGTTTTAGAAGATAGTCAACGCTTGCATTATGAACCCAGTGAACTTAAACAATTCGAGCATATAGAATGTGAATGGCCTTTATTTTTCACTTATTTACTATTAGATGGATTATTTCGGGGAGAGCAAGAAAAAATCAAGCATTATCAACAAAGTTTAGAATTTACCTTAGTTGAACGCGATAATTTGCATTTGCTACCGGAAGTTTATTACATAGCTCAAGAAAATATCGAAGCCGAGAAACAAGCACCAGGAACTCAAAAACGTTTACCTAATGAAAATGTTCCTTTAGTATGGGCGCAAAGTTTGTATTTTCTGGGACAAATGTTGAGTGAAAAATTGCTTTCCGTAGGAGATATTGACCCCTTGGGAAGATATTTATCTGTAGGAAGAGAGCGACAACCGATAGTACAAATTGCTTTATTAGCCGAAGATGAAGATTTACAAGCTAAATTAGCAGTTAGGGGAATTCAAACAGAAACTTTATTACAAATTAAACCAATTCAAGTACGTCAAGCAGCAGATTTAATCGCAATTTATCAAGGAATTGGCTATAATGAAAAACTCGGTTTAAGTGGAAGACCACCAAGACTTCCTCGAAGTTTAACTACTTCTAGGATTTTTCGGATTGGTAATGAAACTGTTGTATTTTTACCTTCTTTCTTAGATTCTGAACAGTTTTACTTAACTTTAGATTATCACTTTCTCGTCGCTCAACTCAAAAGTGAACTCGCTTATATTGAGAAATATTGGAGCGATTTAGGTCGTCCGACTTTAACTTTGATGTTAACTCGCACCATGTTAGAAACAGGTAGCGAAGCATTACTCTCGTTAATGGAAGAACTTCAAGAAGGTATTTGTAATGGTGTACGGGTAAAATTGGGCAGATTAAATCAGTTAATGCTGACTGCTAATATTCAAAGAGTAGATTTACAACAAAATTTTGAATTTCAACAATCGCCAGTTACAAATATTGCTCCTCGTAGCTCCTATTTACTTTATAATCCCAACAACAACTGGTTATTAGAACATACCCAAGAATTCCAAATGGAATGCGAAACAAACTTGGAATTGTTACTTGATTCCTTACATTCTTCCGATAATCTTTATGAACAAATTGAATTATTACAGGCATTAACTCGCTTACAAGGACTTGATTTTGACACTGGTTTTGGCGAAACTAATCATGCTGTAAAAGTATCAGATTTACTTGATGAAGTTTACTATAAAGCAGGAGAAATTGGACTTTGGGCAGTTGTGCGTCGCGCTGCCGGATTGCGTCAAATGGCAGATATGCGCTTATCCGATGTAGTCACCAGTCTTTTAGCACGGGGTAAACAAATTGCAGTCGGTAAAGCTTACAACGAAGCATCTTTAATCACCGTACCCCTTTCCCACAAAGAAATAGTCGAGAGAATTAAAAACTTTTGTCGTGAAGATGTTAGAGATGGAGTTTTAACACAAGAAATTCTGATTTTTTTACGTACTTTAATCCATTCCGAACCAGAATTATTTCAAGGATTACTTACTATTAGAACAGGATATCTCATCTTATTTATTACCAGCAAACTTGCTAGAAAATTAGATATTACTCAAGATGAAGCCTACGAACATTTGATGCAATTATCACCTTTTCAAGTAAAAACACAATTAAAAGATTGTTTGTTAGAATATTCCGGCATGAATCAGTTATTACGTCAGCAAGAATCACTTCATATCAAACAGAAAGAAAACGAAATAGATTGGCTATTGCAACCAGTTAATATAGACACAATAGAAGTACCAACAGGAGGATGGCGAAGATATCGACAAGCAGAAGGAGCAATCAACCGCGTACCCGAAGACTTCTTTGCACGAGTTTGGCAATTAATGCATCATTGTAAAGGCTTAATCATCGGTGATAAATTAGAACGTCGCAATCGCTTGGATAGTCAATTACTGATATCAGAAATGACTGCCGGAGAAAAGAATTTTGCCTTAAGAGTCGAACATTTGTTAAACAAAATCGAAGCCCCAGAATACCGACAGGTAAACGTTGAAGCCCTAATGGAACTAGCGGCGATCGCCAAAAATAATCCCGATTTACAGATACGTGAATATATTGTTTTAGATGTATTAATTGGTCACGCTGTGCGACTGAACTGGTTAAACAATCAACCCGAAAGAAGCCATAAATACGACGAAGACAAAGCCGCTGCTTGGCGATATTTTTATAATACTTCTCCTCAAGAATGTGCGACTAACATTGTCAAAGCCTTAAGATTCTTGACAGAATTTGGTGATCAATTCGTAGTTAGTGATATTGAAGTGGAAGTTTAATTAACAAATAAAAATTAAATTTTTGTAGGGTGTGTTAGACGCACTAATATTTATTGTATTAACGATAATTTGAAATGCGTCTAACGCATCATAACTTTTTATCAATGAAACTAGATTTGACAAGCCTAATCTAACTAATACAAATCTTTTAAATGTCAATTTATCTAATTACAAAATAAAAAGCTCTAGTTCTATTCTTTGCAAGACTATAATGCCAGATGGCAGCATAAAAAATCCATAAGATTTAGATATTTAAAACAATTCATCCATTTTCTTCCCCAAAATATTAAAATAATTATCTCGACTCCTGCATCTACCCCTTTCCATGACAAAATCCGCCGATATCAGCAGCAAAAAGATAATTAGCCTTGCACCAGATAAATGGGTAAAGTGGGTAACTCAAATCCCCGATATCACAGCAACAGAAATTCTCGACTCGGAATTTCAATGGATAAGCCGAGAATCCGACGTACTTATCCGCGCTCGAAGTCCTCAATTTGGTGAATTTCTGGTTTTAAACGAGTTACAATTACGCTATAAAGCTGAAATGCCCAGACGAATGCGGGCTTACATAGCACTTGCAGAAGAAAAATACAATCTTCCGATTTATCCAGTATTAATAAATATTCTCAAAGTCAGTGAAACTGAAATCCCTGCTCGTTACGAGTCGGAATTTGCAGGAATAATAGCTCGTCAAGATTATCGCGTAATTAACTTGTGGGAAGTCGATGTTGAAACAGCATTTCAACAAAACTTATCTTCTTTACTCCCCTTTGTACCAATTCTCAAAGATGGAGCAGAAGAATCAATCATACAGCAAGCCTTGCAAAGACTTCGTGCAGATGAAGACTTAAATCAATTAGAAACCGTTTTAGCGTTTTTTGCTACCTTCGTAATAGATAGTGCATTAGTTAAACAAATCATGAGGTGGGATATGGCTATATTAAGTGAATCTCCTTGGTATCAGCAGATTTTGAGAGAAGGTGAAGCACGAGGAAGAAGAGAAGGAATAATATCTGGAATTGAACTTGATTTAGAAATCAAATTTGGTAATGAAGGATTGCAGTTAATGCCACAAATCTCTCAAATTACCGATTTAGAAAAACTCAAAGTAATTCAAAGAGGTGTTAAAACTGTAAATTCTTTAGAAGAATTGCGGGGATTAATTTCTTTTTAATACAAAATAATAAATTTTAAAAAACCGCACAGACGCTCTTAGCGCAGAGGAAAGAAAGTAATATCTCTCAAGGCGTACCTTTGCGTTAAACCTCCGCGAACCTTTGCGTTTAAATAACGGATAACAATTAATCACTCAAAATCACTCATAACTCTCAATCCAAAATCCAAAATAAAAAATATCCCCCTTTCTCGGCGCGTTACTCTTCCAGAAAAAGGAGGTTAATCAATTTTAAAGATTACAATTATTTTACAGAGACAGAATCAACATCGATAGTACCTGCGTTCTTCATAGCATCCTCAGAAGAATTAGCTGCTGTTTCCTTGTCTGTAACTCCCCTACGCGCTTTAAAACCTTCGATGAGAACTTGTGAAAATTCGCTAACCAATAGAGTTAACAAAAAAACATCATCAACTTGCCCAACAATCGGGAAAATGTCAGGAATCACATCTAGGGGACTAACAAAGTATAAGAGAGTTCCTAAAACAACCCACCAACGGTATTTAGGATTACGAATCAAACCACGATACCATTCGTAAACTGATTGAATTGAAAATTTCATGATTTTAGCTTCTATTTAACTTTAATTTTGGCAAAATATGACCTAAACTTCCTGTGGGAATAACCGTCCTATGAGGGTATGGAATATGCTACCAGTTTTATACGGGTTGGTGCAGGCTTGTAATATACACGATAGTTCACATTCAATGTAGAACTTGTACATTAATCTCTAAAATTAAAGTGGTGTGAAATATATGGTTGAGGATGAACGGAGGAGACTAAAAATATGAACATTCAAGAAATTGTACGCAAGATCGGACCAGTAGTATGGCCTTTGCTATTCTTTTCGGTTTTATCTTTGAGCGTGATTTTTGAGCGGATATGGTTCTGGTTAAGAATTTTAACTCAAGAAAGGAAAATTGTTGACCGTGTATTAGATGCGGCTCAAGATGATTGGAGTGTCGCAACGGAAATAGCTGAACGAGCAACCCACCAACCTATTGGGAGATTTCTTTATGCTCCTTTAGTTTTACCAAGGAGAGATCCCGAAACTTTTAGATTGGCTCTCGAATCCACCGCAGAGCATGAATTAGCTTTAATGCGTCGCGGCGAAAAAGTTTTAGAATTGGTGATTGCTGTTGCACCTCTACTCGGATTATTTGGTACGGTTTGGGGTTTGATTCAATCTCTCGAATCAATTAAAATCTCGGATTTGGGTACAGAAGCTAGTGCTGGAGTTCCAACTGGTATCGGGGAAGCGCTATACAGTACTTTAGCTGGATTAGTGGTGGCGATTTTCAGTTTGATATTCTATCGGTGGTTTCAAGCTTTACTAGTTAATCAAGTCAAAGTTTTTCGTAAAGCTGGAAATGAGTTGGAGTTACTTTATCGTCAATTTCCTCCAACTGATAGCGATATTAAACCTGCTAGAAAAGCGTTATCTGAAGTAGTTGTTAGAGATAAGGATACTCCAGAAAATTCTCCGACTCCACGCAGACGAGGAAGAAATAAGTTTGTCGAACCTCCCCAAACAACAGATTCTGATTCACCTGCATCGCCAGATCAAGACTCACAATAAAATTATCCCTCAAATTATCCTTAAAATTACACTTGGATAATATACGCTCCACACACACTCCATAAACGTAATTATATGCTCTGCCAAGCTGTCTTTTTATCTTACATACAAAAACAGCAATAATATGGAGTAAGGCTGGTTTTCAAAACTTTTCAAATAAATTACGTTCAGTCCTTTTTTCTAATTGCAGGGTCAATTCTTCATCAAATACTTGCCACTTATCATTTAGATGCCTTTCTAACATCAATAGAATTAATCATATGAAAATAAACCTGAATAATCCCACAGAAGACATTCAAATTCAAATTATTCCCTTACTTGATGTTATTTTTTGCATTCTGACATTTTTTATTTTGGCATCGTTACAATTGACTCGCCAACAATCAATAAACATCGATTTACCTCAAGCTGAAACTGCGACATCTAGTTTACAATCACAGGAACAACGCGAAATTTTACCCGTAACAATTGATGCTGTAGGTCAAATTTATGTAGAGAAACAACCCGTACAACGCTTTCAATTGGAAGAAATTTTGAGCAACTATCTTGCAGCTAATCCTAAAGGTATTTTAGCTCTGTATGCTTCGCGATCGGCTACTTATAATGATGTAATTGAAATCCTCGATTTGCTGCGAAAAGTCGGTGGCGATCGCGTATCTTTAGCAATTATACCTGGTTCTGGGGAACAACCCCCAAACCCAACAGCACCGCTTCCTGGTTTCCCTCTCAACCCACCAGGAACTACTCCAGGTGGAACGCTACCATTACCAAATACTTCACCACTTGCTCCCAACTTCCCTCAAAACAACCCCGATCTTAATTTACCTCCCGGTAGTACTCAAATTCCCCTTCCTAGCATCCCCAATCAACCCCAAACCGAACAGGGAATTCCCCCAAGAAGCCCTAGCGACAACAGCGGTTCTACAGTTCCTCCGGCATCGGTTCCTACAGATCCATCTACACCCACTCAGGTGAATCCTAGCCCTCAGTAAAGAAGATGGGAGGATGGGGGGATGGGGGGATGGGGAGAAATTAATTTTCCACTGTCAGCTGTCAACTCCTAACTCCGGTGGTACTAACTCATAACTTATAAATCCGGTAGTCCAATCCAAAATCTAAAATCTAAAATCCAATGAATACCATGTCACTTTTGGTTGCTTGGTTAGTAACAGCTTTATCGTTTTTGATTATTAGCAAAATTCCCTTTATAGGAGTTGAAGTTGATTCTCTGAATAAAAGCTTTGTTTCTGCGGCTGTTTTAGGTATTGTTACCGTATTGGTTCAGCCAATCCTCAGACTATTTTTTGCAATACCAAATCTTCTCACGCTGACTTTATTTCAAGGTTTGTTTACCTTTATTATCTCCGCGATTTGTTTCGGTATTGCAGCATTTTTAGTGCAAGGATTCCGTTTGCGTTACGGAATTTGGAGCGCAATCATGGGAGCGCTAACACTATCAGTTGTTAGCAACTTAATTTACAAAATTTTGCCCCTATAAGCCTAAAAGTTAGGAGTGATCAACTAAAATTTTTCTCCTAACTTCTTCATGAATCATTGACAAACAATCATTCCTTACTCGGAGGTGTAACTGTAGTATCGGATTTCTGAGCGCGTTGCTCTCGTCTTTTACGCTCCGCTGCAATCATATCCGCCATTACTATCGCAGCTTGCGCCATTTTATCCAAGTTAGAGCGGTATAAATCTAAATCTTTACTCAGTTTTTCGTCAGATAGATGCAAGCTATTTGCAATAGTCTTGAAGGCTTCGTTGCGA
>JBHJOU010000037.1:0-9806 GCA_050329355.1 Rivularia sp. (in: cyanobacteria) | reverse complement strand
AACCTTACACAATCTGTATACAGTTGACCTGCGAACAATTGCTGAAACAGAGAAAGCATTAATTCCCCACTCGCACGACTTTCATTTATAGCAAAAATTCGATTATTTTGCTGATGTCAGAAATCATCCAAATGTATATTGAGGTACTTTTTTATATTTTATAAAACATTTGTAAAACAAAATTTTTACAAAACACGGTCAACACTTCATACAGTGTATAGGGTATTATTATCCGGATGAATTTATCAAAACTGACTTGCATAAACAAAACTTACTCATCTAAAGCCAAAAACCGGGTTTATGCAGCGTCAGTTCTCATAAAAATACCTTCTCCACGAGTTTGGAGAAGGTTAGGTTAAGCTCTGTTAACAGTTATCAGTTAACAGTTATCAGTTAACAGTTATCAGCAATGGGACGAGGATATGTCTTATTGATCAGATAATTCTTCGTTATTAATAATGATTCCCTGCTTTACGACGGTGAATCGCAGTCACTGTATCCGGTTGCAGCAATTTACCATTATCAACTGTTGCATAAATCACCCAGTGGTCGCCGCATTCCATGCGTTTACTTGCAGAACATTCTAAATAGGCTGTAGCGTCGGTGAGAATGATACCACCATTATCGGCTGATGCTGTGGGAAAGTTGTTAAAACGATCTTCTCCGGGAGCAAAAGATTTACGGAAGTGCTTCACATAATCTTGTTGATTGCCTTCACCGATAATATTTAAAACAAACTTGCTTCCAGGATACAACAGGTTTTCCACTGCTCGATCCTTGGCGATCGCCAAGCTAATTCCGGGTGGATCAAAAGTAGCTTGTGTCACCCACACAGTAGACAACAAAAATTCGTGATTGTAAATTAAGTAGAACAACTTATTCAGATACCATATCATGGCTAAAGTAATATGGGCTTACTGTCGCGTCTCAACAAAAGAACAAGCGTACTCTCTAGAAGAATCGTTGAGTACTCAAATTAATCGCTGTCGTCTTTATGGTGCGTCTCGAACTTACTTCGATATCGATAAAAGAACGAAAGACATCAGACCGGGTTTAAAGCAGCTGTTAGAAGATATCGAAAGTTTGAAACCGGGTGACGTTGATCAACTCGTTTTTACTAGATTGGATCGAGTCGCCGCATCACCCGTAACGTTTTACACTCTTCTAGCGACACTGAGAAAAAAGAAGATAAAACCAGTGGCGATGGATGATTCCCTTGATTTAGAAAGCGTTGGTGGGGAGTTGTCGGCTGATATTAGGTTAGCAGTGAGTAAACATGAGATTCAAATGCTGGGTTTACGAATTCGTAAATCACTAGAGTATCGCCGTTCCCAAGGTATACCTCACCCGAAAATGCCATTCGGTTACGTCCTTTTAGATGATGATTACGCATTCGATTACACACCCGTCCTTTGTCATCTCGAAGATAAATGCGAATACTCAGTTCACGATATAGTCACAACGGTTTTCAAAGCATTTAGCGAAACTCATAGTATTCGTGGGACATCTCATTGGGTAACTAATTACTTCGGGTTGTACCACGGGGTGGAACGCAACAAACAACGTCAATCTCACATAGTCGAAGGTAACGCTGAGATCAAGTTACCAATAAAACAAAATATAGGGAAACGATTTCCACATTGTACGCTTAGATTTTCATCAACTATGATTTCTTATATGCTCAAGAACCTGGCATACGCAGGGAACCCAGATACTAGATTTGAACACGATAAACCTTATATATCCCATATTCAATATCAGAAAAACCAAGAAATAATCAAGAAAAATAAGTGTAATCCTAAGAGCGATCGCACTCGTAATCAAAATGAATACTCAGGTAAAATAAGGTGCGCTATATGTGATGGCACAGTCTCAAGAACGTTTCAACCCGGTAGAAAACAACCATATTACTTTTGTCGCGCTGCTAAAGTTGATGGACACTGTACCAATAAAAAATTCATCGCGAAGTCAAATTTAGAGAAACAAGTCGTGAACCAATTAAGAGATGGTGCTGTAATTTTAGCTAAACGAACGCTAACTTTTCAAAAACGAGAAGATATTTCTGAGACATCGGAAGTTAAAAAATTAAAATCTCAAATAAACGCACTAAAACAAATCACACCCTCTAGTCTTGAAATAGAAGATGTAATTAAGAGTCTTCAAATTAAACTAGAAAGGGAGTTGGTAAAAACTATAGAAGTTAAATCGGATAACGATGCTTTACTTCGCGATTTTATTAGCGCATTTAGTTATCTAGATAATGAAATGTGGGATAACTTTAGCGTTCTAGACAAAATTAAATTAATTGACTTGTATGTTGACTTTATCTCGTTGGGTATGGATAAAATCGTTAGAGTTAACTTGAGATTCAACTAACTTTTGATTTCGCTTTTCTTTAGTTGCTTTAATCATTTGAATGATGCGGTTCGCAAACTCCCAATCAGATTCAAACTGTATATCTGCTTGTTGTTGTAGTGTCATAAAAAAAAATGTAGCGCTTATTCTAATCATAGAGACTACACGCTACATTTTTTGTTTGAAATAATCAATTATTTAGTATAAAAATTATTCAGTTTTAACCATCAGCGCTTTAACTTCGTTCATCCAACGGGTGAATTGATTCCGCTGTTTGGGGGGTATTGTTTTCGCCACAATATCAACTGCATCCCCAAGCATCTCTAAGCAACTTGGGGTAGGGATTTTCCCTCAAGTAAAGCCAACCTTCTATCTATCGCGGACATAATTGAAACCCACACACCCCCGCTCATCATGCAACAGCAGATATCTCCATCCATTGCGATCGCCCCTCCGGGGCGCGTGCCGATCGCGATTCTCTCGAAAGCGGAAACTGCAAAGGTTAAGTGATACGTAATTATTTTGTTTTCGAGATGAATATAGGTTATTTGTTGACTACTGCAAAGAGTGTATGCGAAACCCAAGAGCCAAGCATTCCGGTAGAAACTTCTCCAAGTTTTGCTGTAAGTACACAAACAGAACCAACAATACGTCCCACGGCTTGTTCCATCGGAGTTGCAGCGGGTTGAGTTAAACGTAATTTCCGGGCTTTTCTCAAAGTTTGAGCGAAATCAGTTGCTGTTTCTTCGCATTCCTTGAGGGTTTTATCGGATGGTTTAAATCTAGCTTTAAAGGTGTCGAAACCAAATTTAAATCCTGCATCCCGCAATTTACCTTCAATTAAATCAAATGCTTCACCACTCCAACCATAGGAACCAAATACACCAGCAAGTTTACCTGTATCACCAACTGTAAGTACAATACCTAAAGCAGTATGAATCGGAGTCGGTGCATTACCGCCGATAGTGGGTGAACCGATGATAAAACCGTCTGATTTTTCAATAGCAGCGCGGATTTCATCTGGTTGAGCAAATTCGCAGTTAATCGACTCTACAGCTACCCCACCTTTAGTTAAACCCAAACCGAATGCTTGAGCCAAAGTAGAAGTATTCCCGTATGCTGAAGCGTAAAGTAAGGCAACGGTAACTTCACGCTCGGTTTGAGAAACACTCCACTGTTGATAAGATTTGTTGAGTTCTATTAAACCGTAACGTACCAAAGGTCCGTGAACACTAGCATACATTCTTACAGGTATATCTGAAAGTTTTTCCAGAGCCGCCTTCATATGAGATGCATGGGGAGCCATCAAGCAGTCGTAGTAGTAGCGTTGGTCTTCTTTTAAAATATCCCAGTCTTCATCAAATACTTCTTCACCGCAGACATGAGCGCCAAATAATTTATTCGAGTAGAGAATTTGGGTTTGTTGGTCATAAGTAGCAAGTCCGCTTGGCCAGCGAGGACTCGGAATGGGAATAGCTTTTAAAACGTGTCCCTGCCCTAAATCAAGGGTTTCTTTACCCCGCATTTCCATCACTTTTACCTGTTCACCAACAGCAGTACGCAGGTTTGCAGCAGCAGGAACCGAGCAAACAAAAGTTAACTGTGGAGCGCGTTCTAAAAGTGCTTTGAGAGTAGCGACGCGGTTGGGATTAAAATGTCCGAGGATTACATAATCCAACTTTTGAAAATCCAAGACATTCTGTAACGCTTCGATATAAATTTGCGTAAAAGTTTCTGGAGGTGGATCAATAATTGCGGTTTGATCGCCTTCAATTAAATAGCAATTAGAAGTAGTTCCTTTAGCTAAAGCATATTCAATTTCAAATCGCAGTCGCATCCAACTACGAGATCTAATCAACGTCGTATTAGTCGCAATCGATGCAATCTGCACGTCGCGGGGATTGGAATTTCTCATAATATGTGTGAAAAATTAAGGATTAAGAATCAAAAGATTAATCAAAAAAAAAAGAATGTAGATGCCTTTTTAAAAAAGGGATGGAGGGATGAAACGGGCAGAAATGCCTGTTTCAACCGCCGGTTCTAACCGATTATTGGTAATTGGTAATTGGTGATTTATTACAACTAACAACCAACTCCTAACTCCGGTAGAGACGTAGCAATGCTACGTCTCTACTAACTAATAATACGTTCCTACCTTACGGTGACGGACTGCTGTTACTCCATCGGGGTCGGAAATACGACCGTCGGATACAGTACAGTACAATAACCAATGGTCACTGCATTCCATACTGGTCTTGACTTCACATTCCATGTATGCTAATGCGTCTGCAAGAATAGGGCTACCGTTTTTGGCTGTATGAGTTTTGACTCCTTCAAATCGGTCAACACCGGGAAGTAAGCGCTTAAGGAAATGCTTTTTGAGTTCTTGATAGTTTCCTTCTTCAAGAACGTTTAGCACAAACTTATCACCTATCTGCAATGAAGACTCAATTCCTCGGGTTTTGCCAACAGCTACGGTAAATCCTAAAGGTTGTAAGCTTGCTTGAGCAATCCAGGAAGCAACCATGGCACCTTTGACATCACCTTTTTTGGTGGTAACGACATAAAGTCCGTTGCTAATCCGACCTAATGCTTTTTCCAAATCGGCATCGATGGATTTAAGATGCTTGATATTGCGTTCGCGCACAAGCAACTGTCCCATTTGATTACCAGCTTCGTCACAGGTATTAAATGTCTCTTTGGTGGGGTCTTCTTTGATGCGGATTGCTGGGAAAGCTTCTCTTACACCATGTTCGAGGAATTTTCTCCGTAAGGTGTCAATGGGTTCGTCATCTCCACCATAAGACTCGTACAGTCCGATGACTTGCTTATTTTTGACTACTGCTAACAGTGAACTGATCGCAGCTTGAGCCGCAACGTTAGCAGAAGGAGGCATCCCGATGATGATACCTGCTGATCTGTTTGCTAATTCTTGGATTTCTTGGAGGTCGGTAGTAGTTAAATCCAACATTTCCACACCAACCCCGGTTTTTTGAATACCGTGACCGATTGATTGCGCTAGGCGATCGCTATATCCATATTCGGAAACGTAGTACAAACCAATGATTGTTTCTGTTTTGGCTTGTTTCTGGCTCCAGCTTTGATAGCACTCGGTGAGTGTATCTAGGTTGTGATACAGCAATGGACCGTGACCGTTGGCAATAATTTTAATTTTGCCCAAGTCACCCATTCTCTTCATTGCATTCAATAAAGAGCGGGCATTCGGTCCCATCAAACAATCGTAGTAAAACTTAAAGTCAGGTTCGATTGCCTCTAAATTGACATCAAAGGTATCATCGGAGCAAAAATGCATACCGAAAGCGTCACAAGTAAAGAGGGTTTGGGTTTTTTTATCGAAACTGAAAATAGTATCGGGCCAGTGTAAATTAGGTGCGCTGACAAATTCAATTACGTGTCCGTTACCTAAATCAACAGTGTCACCAGTTTTCACAATTCGTTTGGAAAACGGTTCATGTACCAAGTTCTCTAGAAACTGTAATGCTACTTTCGATGCTAATACAGTCGCTCTCGGAGCGATTTGTAAAACATCTTCCACCAAACCGCTGTGATCTGGTTCGGTGTGGCTAACAATTACATAATCAATCGCTTTGGGATTAACCAGGCTTTTGAGAGTTTCTAAATATTGTTCGCGGAACTTGGAGTGAGACGTATCAATTAAAACTGTACGCTCACCTTGAATTAGATAGGAATTGTAAGTTGTACCGTTTTGCAATCCAAACTCAATATCAAAGCGATCGCGGTCCCAATCGAGACTGCGAATCGCGGTTGTGTTAGGAGCAATTTCAACAGTTTGTATAGTAAGCCGTTTTTGAGGGTTCTCTTTGACCGCTACCATTAGTCGTCTCCGAGGACAGTTTTATAGTTCACTTATAGTTTTTATTATGCTCATAAATATTTTTGTAAAGTTGTCTAATCCTTTATATTTTGTCATTTTTTTTTTGTAGCAAATGTTGCTGTTTATCAGCCTTCTCAATTCCCGAAAACATTCAAACTCAACTTGCTTTTTTCCAGTCGGATTATATCAAAAAAGCTCAGATTTTAAAAATCAAAAATATGTAGCCTAATTATTTTAAATTGGCTTCTAAAGATAATTGTTAATAGCTTACTTAAATATGTTTCGATTATTTGCTGGTTGGAACAAAATCCATTGTTATTTATTATCCTTAAAAGTAATTTGATCAGCATTCTTGGATTAAGTAGTAATACTGAAGACACTTAATTAATAAAGGTTTAAAAAAGACAATGAGTCGGCTAATCTATTCCTTAGATTAAGTTATTTGATTCAACCAACTCGGTTAGATTAACTAAGCGGCGTTGCAGCAACTTGACGCTATTAAAGGTTTATAACAGAATCAAAGCGTAGAAGTTGAAAAAATCAGGGTAAGGCAGTTAATTTATCGGAAATTACATACAACAAAGATTTTAATAAATATTTTAATTGAGCTTGTATTTTGAGTGTAAACATTTAAATATTTTGACCTTGATAATGCATACAAAAAAAACACGTAATTATACTGCTAGTTCATTCTTATATTTGTGCTGGGTAATAAACTTACCAGTCATCCTATTGGCTACCATTAGCTTCTGGGAAAAACCTGCATTAGCTACAACAAATCAAGACAATTATTTATCTGAGATTAGCTTAACTACTGATAACTCAAAGTACACTGCATCACCCGTTAATCCCGACTTAAAAATAGCTATTCGCAAACTAACTGAACAGGAAACAGAACAACTGTTAAAACCCGTTGATTTATCTTCGGAATTATTGTTGGGAGAAGTTGAAGCAAATCAAGAGAAACTTGCAGAATCTCCAGATTTTTGCTGCCAAAATGAAAATATTAACAAAAGTCAAAAAATTGCTCAAACAGATTCCTCCGAAGTTATAGGTGATACTTTGGGAGAAGCGAATAAATTACGTCAAGAGCTTTTAATTGATCCAATTACTGTAGAGGTAACTACTTCTGGTGGTGCTGCACCGGGTTCTACAGCGGGTACACCTTCGGCTTATGGTGCAAGTTGGGGACAAGCTTACGTCGGTGGTGGATTATTCTTCCCGCTTGACAAAGGACGTACTGATGGTTCTCTATCAGTTGGTTTTGGTTTGGGAGACACAGTTAAAAGCGTTGGTGTGGAAGTCAATGCGAATATTACCAGTGTCGGTGGTGGTAACAGTAACTTTGATTTTGGAGACAGCGGTTCTTTAGGCTTTAAAGTACATAAATACCTTGGAGATGGTGCAGCTGTTGCAGTTGGTTTCGCAAATCCCATAACCTGGGGAGACTCTAATAAAGCAAAAGACACAATCTACGGAGTAGCTACTAAGTCATTTAATTTGCAGCCGAATGATCCAGACAACAAAATGCCTTTAACCATTTCCTTGGGAGTTGGTAGCGGTAGTTTTCGTTCTAAAGGTGCCATTGAAGCCGATGATAATCCTGCCAATATTTTCGGTAGTATCGGTATAAGAACTGCTCCTCAAGTGGCTTGGGTGACTAGCTGGACGGGAAATCGCTTAAATATCGGTGGTTCTTTTGTTCCCTTCAAACAAACTCCCATAGTTTTTAACGCTATATTTACCGATGTTACTAACAACTTTGATGACGGACTTGGTATCAGTTTGAGTGCAGGTTATGCAATTAGATTTTAGTTACTTATTCCCTGTTCCCTACTCCCTATTCCCTAACCCCTAAAACATCTTTTTAAATACAAATAGGACAGTCATGAAACAAAAATTATTTTTCAATTTGAGTTTGGCATTAATCATCATAGCTTCTGGGATTAACGCTACAGCTATCAAAGCTAATGCAGGTCGTTTTAATGCTCAGGGAAGCAACGACGAATCATCTGGTTACACTGGTGACAACTTCAACCCAGAAATCCAGACAACACCAACACTACAATTAGCACCCGGTGCTAGGAGTTTCGTTGATTTTAACAACGGTGAATTGACTATTTCAGCAGCATATCAGGAACGACTCAATCAAATAGTTAGTCAAATAATCAGCAATCTTAGTTCTACCGGAGGTGATGAGACTCAGATCAATGCTGTGATTAATTTATTACGCGGAAGTAATTCAATTCAAGATCGCGATCGCGCTGAAAAGTCTTTAACAGAGGCTGGAATCAGTAAAAGTGATGCTGTGCAACTTATTGATTCTGTGGTAAATTTATTTGCTGGATTTGATTCAGCATCTACACGAGGTATTCCTGTAGCTAGCAACAAAAGTTTAACAACGAGTTATTTATTAGCACAAAATAGTCAACAAAACGTCGATATTAATAAACTAAATACTGCTGTCAATGCTTACAATAAAATAATTATGAAAAGTAATGCCAATACTCTCAAAAAAATAGCTGTGAATCCAGAATTTAGGGAAATTCGCAATATTCTCAATCAATTAAGAACTGCTTTGAATGATTAAGTACTCAAAAGTCGGATTTTTAAAATAAATAGAAGGTAATTGGTAATTGGGAATTCGCGAATAAATTCGCCAGGCTCTATTATTTTAGAGACGCGAACCCTTGCGTCTCTACATTTTAATCGGGTTATTTGTTCTTAAAGTTAAAGGATATAACCTATTAGCTATTCCCTATTACCTATTCCCTGTTCTTTTTGATTTTTATACATTTCTTTAAAAGCCTTTTGTTGCTGTTTATGCTCTACAATTGGTTCGGGATAGCCGACAGCTTGACGTTCTAAAGGAGTGATTTTTCCTGTTACTAAATATTCCGTATCTATTGAACGTAATTCGGGCAACCATTGTCGAATATATTCGCCTTCCGGGTCGAATTTTTGTGTTTGAGATGCAGGATTAAAAATTCTTACTGGTTTGGGGTCCATTCCACTAGAAGCACTCCATTGCCAACCACCATTATTAGCAGATAAATCCCCATCAATTAATCTTTGCATAAAGTATTTTTCGCCTAATTGAGGATTAATTAATAAGTCTTTAGTTAAGAAACTAGCAACAATCATTCGACAGCGATTGTGCATCCAACCAATTTGATTTAATTGACGCATTGCAGCATCAACAATTGGATATCCAGTTTTCCCTTCACACCAAGCTTGAAAATTTTCTTCGTTAGTTTCCCAAGGAAAATTTTTAAAAGCATCACGATAAGCACCTTTTTCTAATTCCGGAAAATGATACATTGCGTGTTGATAAAATTCTCGCCAAGCTATTTCTTTTTGCCAAGTAAGAATATTTGTTTTTAGTTCATCACTACGGCTATTTTGTAGTGCATCTTCAGTGGCTTTCCAAACAGTACGAATTCCAATTACACCAAATTTTAAAGCCGCACTTAATCTTGATGTACCATCAATTGCCGGAAAATTTCTTTGTTCTTGATATTCATTAATATTGGTAAAACAAAATTCTTCTAATCTTTCTTGGGCTGCTTTTTCCCCTGGTTCAATTATTAATTCC
>JBHJOU010000219.1:0-5868 GCA_050329355.1 Rivularia sp. (in: cyanobacteria) | reverse complement strand
AATGGGGAATGGGAATATTTATGAGTAAACCTAATTTTTTAGCAATGAATAAAGCAGAATTGCGTGCATATGTAATTGCACATCCAAACGATAAAGAAGCTTTCTACGCATTAACTGACTTATTAACAGCAAATCCTTCTTCAACTAAGTATCCTGCACAAATGACACCAGAAGAAATCAATCAAGCTGTTTTAGAACGGATTGAAAAAATGAAATAATTCAATTACTAAAGAAGAATTGGGAAATGGCTTATAGTGACTTAACATTAAGTAAGTTTAAAAATAATTTTGATATTCATATAGAGGAAGCAGCCGATTTATTTACCAATGTTGAACCTTTAGAAGCCAGCGATAAATTAAAAAGCGATTTAAAAGAAACAGCCGAACTAGCTTTAGCAATTAATACAGAAAAAGCCCGTTCGGAAATGATTATTACTCCTATTTTACTAGAAATTCGACGTAGAGCTAATTATCAAATAAGTTTATTTTCCGGTACAAACTTTGATGTTGATATAGAGAAAGGTTTAAATGGTTATTGTGATTTTATTATTAGTCGTTCTAAAGAGCAATTACTAATTAATGCACCCGTAATAATTATTATTGAAGCTAAAAACGAAAATATAAAAAATGGATTAGGGCAATGTGCGGGAGCAATGTTAGCAGCGCAAATATTTAATCAACAAGAAGAAAATAATAATATTCAAGTTATTTATGGAGCAGTAACAACAGGAGATATTTGGAAGTTTCTCAAATTGCAAGATAGCAATTTATTTATTGATTTGAATAATTATTATATTAAAGAGCTTGCAAAGATATTAGGGATATTGTATCAGAGTATTTAGTTGATAGATTTCTATACTGATAATTTATAACTAACGCTGAATGTGAATTAAAATTATCCTTATTTAAAAAGGGTTCTAAAGCCTACTTAAATTCCTGTTCTGAAATTATTAAATTAATAATTAATAACAAAGTCAAAGGTTAAAATTACCAATTACCAATTACCAATTACCCATAACTAAATAAATGCGTCCATATACCGCTATTTTAATTATTCCCACAGGAGTTGGAGCAGCCATCGGGGGTTATGCCGGAGATGCATTACCCGTTGCTAAAGCGATGGCTGAAGTTTGTGATGTTTTGATAACTCATCCCAACGTTCTTAACGGTGCAACTTTGTACTGGAATCTACCTAACGTTTTATATGTTGAAGGTTATGGTATTGACAAATTTGCTCAAGGATGTTGGGGTTTGCGTCGAGTACATCAAAATAAAATTGGTTTAATTCTCGACAAAGGAATAGAGCCAGATTTACGTTTAAGAAATCTTCAAGCGGCAGATGCGGCTAGAGCAACCCTAGGATTAAACTTAACAGATTATGTTATTACTGATGCCCCATTAAATGTAGAATTAGACTGTGCTGCATCTGGTGCAAGTTGGGGAACTATAGGTAATCCAGATAGTTTATTACGAGCTGCGGAACTATTAATAAATAAAGCCGGTGCGGAAGCGATCGCAGTTGTTGCTCGTTTTCCCGATTATGTGGATCAACAAGCAGAGCAAAACTATCGACAAGGTAAAGGAGTAGATCCAATAGCAGGTGCCGAAGCAGTAATCAGTCATTTAATCGTGCGGGAATTTCAAATTCCTTGCGCCCATTCTCCGACTTTTGAACCACCACCCTTAGATGCAAATTTATCTCCACGTTCGGCGGCGGAAGAATTGGGTTATACTTTTTTACCAAGCGTACTTGTGGGTTTGAGTCGCGCACCCCAGTTTATATCCCAGGAATCAAATCAATTTCCCAATCATAGTGATATATGGGTTGATCAAGTTGATGCAGTAATAGTACCTACAAATACTTGTGGTAGCAGTGCGTTGCTGAATTTAAGTCAAAGTAAATGTCAGATAATTACCGTAGAGGAAAACCAAACACAGATGCAGGTTGCTCCTCAAAGCTTAGGAATCAAAACAATATCGGCAAGTTCCTATCTAGAAGCAATCGGAATATTAGCGGCTCACAAAGCAGGAATTAACCCACATACTTTAAGTTCTACAATATTTTCTTTACAGCCGTTAGTTTAAATGCTAAATGTTAATTGTTTAATGGTCTTGCCTTCATTCTTAATTAACTGTTCCCTAACATTCAAATAACTGTGACGCAACAGCAAAAAAACGAGCCAGAAATTCCATATTTGACACGTACTCAAGTCCTAATGGCAATGGGATTGACAGCGATTATTTTGTGGATTATAGCCAAATTATGCCTAGAATTTGGTAATTTTTACTTGATGTCTTGGCATTGGAATCAAAAGGAATTTTTGATCGGAGTTGGATTAGGATTAACTATTACCGGCTTAAGTAGTTTAGCTTATCGCTTTTTTCCAGTTTACCGCCGCAGCGCCAACTATTATTTAGAAATTGTCCTCAAACCTTTAGCATTACCAGATTTGATTTGGCTGGGATTACTACCTGGATTGAGTGAAGAATTATTGTTCAGAGGAGTTATGTTACCGGCTTTAGGCTTTAATCACTTAGCCGTAATTGTATCAAGTATTTGCTTTGGTGTTTTACATTTGAGCGGTTCTGGGCAATGGGCTTATGTGATTTGGGCAACTATTGTGGGAATGATTTTGGGTTACAGCGCTCTTTTAACTGGTAATTTATTAGTTCCCATAGTTGCTCATATTGTAACTAATTTAGTCTCTAGTTACTTTTGGAAAATACAGCAGTATAATTGATAATTCAAAGTCTTAAATAGGGAATAGGGGAACTCTTAACAGTTAACAGTTAATTCATGTTGGTGAATGATTAACGTCCGTTTTACTGGTTACAAAACAAACGATTAGTAGTCGATATCTCATCATCCGTATTAACTTGAGGATAGATTTTTCATATTTTTAATCTGCATATTATTAATTATATTTAGTGAAACTTACCCGACTTATCTCCCCCACAATTAGAAGTCAGGTTTCTAACAGAAACCCGACTTCTGTGATCAACTATTACCTATTCAAGCAGCAATATCTCTGTGAGCAAAGTTTTCGTTTGAATTGTTGCGTAAAAGTTGTTTGATTTTTGGTGATTGTTTATTGCGGAATTTTTCAGGAAAAATCAGTTCGATGGCAACTTTTCCCTGTTCTTCTTCTACGACATTTATTTCAGCAACAAATCTAGTAGGTGGAGTATTTTCACTTTTTAAATTTAATAATAAACCAACCAGCGGTTTCATATTCCGCATTTTTTCTAAATCTTGTTTCCCCAACAATCTATCATCACTTGATATTGCTTTTTTACTATCTAATTCTAACCGTAATCCGGTTATTCCTAGTTCGGTAGTAACTCCACTAAAGAAATGACCATCCCAATAAAGTTGAGCATGGGTATTAACCTGTTTGCGTATTTTTTTGGTCGTAGTTGGTTTTAGTTCGCGCAGAGAACGAGTTATACTACTGGCTAAGAAACCGAGAGAAGCAATTGGTTTATCAGCGTTTTCTCGTTTTTGAGAATACCACTCTTTGACATCAGAATACATCACTAAGGCTAAATCATCCATTTGAGTACGGGTGAGATTAATAAAATCGATTCCTAAATGAGTTTCTCTTTCATTTATAGGAGTAACTCGGATTACCCTTGCAGTTACCAAAACACGAGCGTCAAAGTCTCCCATCACCTCAATTTGGACTTCATCTGGTAAATTAGACCATGATTCCAAGGATATTAAAGCACCAGTTTCGGAGATGTTAATAGTTTCTCCCATGATGGTTTGGTCATCGCTAGAAATTACTACCGAAAGCCGTCTTTGTAAACGGTGAGCAGTACGAATTTGTGGTTGTTCAAATCCGACTAGTAAAGCTGCTGTTAGCAAAATCAAGTTAAAACCAGACCATAACGTGTTTACTAACACCGCTTCGGAATCTTCTGGACGCAATAACAACCAATAAGGAACTGCAAATAAGGAACTGATTACTAACGCTGTTACTATCACCAAACCGCGCATTGATGTCCAGTCGAAGGTACGTTTGGTAACATTTATGCCTTTATCAGTAACGTTAAATGTACCCATTTTAGGATTGAACAGCGCTAGCAAAGTTACCCAACCCGCTTGGAAAGACATCACAAATTCAAAAATTTCGTTCCAGAAGGAAAAACGGACGTGTTTGTAAATAATGTGGTTGGTAGCAAGGGAAAGAATAATATGGGGTAAAGCATATGCTAAAGTTTCTAAACCCAAACCTTGAATGGGATTAATTCCAAATAGTAGGAATAATGTGGGAATGATGGCATATACGAGTCGAGGATAGCCATATAAAAAGTGAGAAGTAGCGCTTAAATAACAGATACGTTGAGCAAAATTGAGATTTAACTTGGAATTAAATAAAGGGTTTTCAATTCTGAGAATCTGAGCCATCCCCCTAGCCCAGCGTACTTGTTGACCTACATAAGCTGAAAAGGTATCTGGTGCTAATCCCGCTACCATTATTTTGTCATAGTAAACGGATTTATAACCTTTGGAATGCAACCGTAATGCTGTGTGACAATCTTCTGTTACGGTTTCCACCGCAATTCCTCCCACTTCTAAAGCGTGGGTTTTACGAATCACCGCAGCCGAACCACAGAAAAAGGCTGCGTTCCAAAAATCATTACCTTTTTGTAGTACTTTATAAAATAGTTCGTTACCTACAGGAATTTTACCATCGGTAAGTAAGTTACGCTCGAAAGGGTCTGGGTTATAAAACCAGTGGGGAGTTTGCACAAAGGATACTTTAGGGTCGTAAAAGAAACCGATTGTATGTAGCAAAAATTGCCGGGATGGTACGTGGTCGCAGTCTAAAATTAAGACTAAATCACCGTCAGTTTTATGAAAAGCAGTATTTATATTACCAGCTTTAGCATGGTCGTTGTTATCTCTTCCCATATGAATACAGCCGAGTTCTTTACACATTTGCTGTAATTTTTCTCGTCTTGCACGAAAAGTTTCTCGACGTGGGTCATTTTCTTGGTATTTTTCTGGACGACCATCATCGAGAATATAAACCTTTTTTTTGCCGGGAGCATAATCGCAAGCTAATGCTGCTAATGCTGTTTTACGAACAATCTCAACATCTTCATTGTAGGTGGGAATGTAAATATCAACATTAAACCATTCTTCTTGGGGAATAGTAGAAATATCAATTGGTCGGCGTTCTTTGATTTTTAAAGTTTGAAAGTATGCTAATACCAAGGTGAAAATTGCATACAATTCTGCTCCTAACAAAGTTAAACAAGCAATACTATTTATCCATCCATCAAAGTTCAGAGTATAACTGAGACGGTAATATAAATACCGCATTGTTGTTACTAGACTTAACCACACCATAAATAGGTGATAATAATCGCTAACTTTTGTGGAAGATTCTTGTTCTTCTGCTCCTAATACTAACTGACCTAATAGCACTAGAAATACAGCGATCGCTCCTTGCTGCCATACTTCTAACGGTGTAATAATCAGTGGTATTGAAAATACTATTAGTAGTAAAATTAGCCATTTAAACTGTTTGATTCCGACTTTTTCTAAGGTGCGATCAAAAAAGTTAGGTGTCAGGTCAATTAGCCATCTGCTTAAGTTAAAGTGTTGGCGTTTTTTAGAAGATTTTGTGACTGAAGTGGACATGGTAAGTTTTTGATTTTTAAGGGAATAGAAAATAGGGAGTAGGGAGCAGGAATATTTAACTCATTTCAAAACTAATGAAACGTAACACTACTCCCAATACTGCTCTAAAATTATTTATCTCTCTTTATTCTCTTTTCTCTGCGTCTAGTAGTTCTTTTCATTAGTTTTGAGGGGTTTGTTCGTCTACCGAGGTGCTGTAGAGACGTTATACATAAC
>JBHJOU010000566.1:0-7128 GCA_050329355.1 Rivularia sp. (in: cyanobacteria) | reverse complement strand
TTGTTTGGGGTGGAATCTGGGGTTTCTTATTTCTTCTACCTTTTTACACAAGAAAATATCTTTTCAAGGGTATTTTATTAAGTTTATTCCCTAGCCTCATTCAACTTTTCATCGTATTTACCTTGCAAGCTAAGAAAGGAATTCTTGGTGTTGAATTAGGAAATCTTACACCAGTATTTGTCCTATTATTTAACTTTGTCTGGGGAATAGCAGCAGCATTTTGGTTAAAAATAAGTAGATAAAATTCTGTGATCCGCGACAATTTGTTTTTGACGTTAGCAACTTATAGCATTATATTGGCAATTTATTAAGGTTTACTAAATGATTTACAAACTAAGTACTACTACTCTGAAAAAAGAAGAATATCCGCTTTCAAAAAATGCCAATAAAAGTAATGTCGCAATCGGGACACGCTTCGCCAATGCTACAGCGAAAATTTCAATTATTATTCCTACTCTTAACGAATCGAAAAACATTAAAGCTACCTTAGCTAGTACTCAAATGAGTACCAATATAGAAATTATTGTAGTGGATGGTGGTTCCGAAGATAATACAGTTGATATTGTACAATCTTTAGGCATTAAAGTTATTACAGGTTATCAAAATCGCGCTTGTCAAATGAATGCGGGTGCGATGAATGCAACTGGTGATATTTTATTATTTCTCCATGCTGATACTCTTTTACCTGCTAATTTTGATGAGATGATTCGTACTACAATACAACAATCACAAGTTGTAGCAGGAGCTTTTACTTTAAGAATAAATGCACCACAAATAGGTTTAAGATTAGTGGAATGGGGTGTAAAATGGCGTTCAAAATGGTTACAAATGCCTTATGGAGACCAAGGTATTTTTATAACTAAAAAAATATTTAATGATATTGGTGGTTTTCCAGAATTACCGATTATGGAAGACTTTGAATTGATACGCAATTTGAAACGCTTAGGGGGAATTAATTTAATTCCTGTGCCAGTTATTACTTCACCGCGTCGTTGGTTGAAAAAAGGAGTTTGGCAAACAACATTAATCAATCAAATTGTAATTATTGCTTATTTTCTAGGAGTTTCACCCAAAAGGATTCGTAGTTGGTATCGTGGGGAAAAATTAATTAACCATTAAGCTGGTTCTCATCTTAGTGATTTAAGTTAGTTAATAGGAGTTATGAGTTATGAGTGAAGAGTTAGGAGTTAGGAGTTAGGAGTTAGGAGTTAGGAGTAAAGAATTATTAACTTAAAACCTTTAACCTTTGACCTTTAACCTTTAACCTTTAACCTTTAACCTTTGACCTTTAACCTTTAACCTTTAACCTTTAACCTATGAAACACCAACATAAACGTTTTTTGAAACCGATATTGATAGCTTGCTTAATTGGCATTATCATTATTGCAGCTAAATATTTTAATCTGCAAGGACTTTTGAGCAAATCTTTATTATGGGTAGATAGTCTTGGTTGGTGGGGACCGTTCGCCTTCATAATTATTTACAATGTTGCCACATTATTGTTTATTCCAGGTTCTTTATTAACGTTAAAAGGAGGTTGTTTGTTTGGGTTATGTTGGGGTTGTTTATATGTATTGATTGCTGCAATTATCGGTGCAACATTTGCCTTTTTAGTTGGACGTTATATATCTCGTGATTGGGTATGTCAACAAATAGGTAAAAAACCAAAATTTCAAGCTATAGATAAAGCTGTTGCCAAAAATGGATTTAAAATTGTTTTTTTAACTCGTTTATCGCCGATTTTTCCTTTCAATTTATTAAACTATGCTTTTGGAGTTACTCAGGTATCTTTAAAAGATTATATTCTAGGTTCCATTGGTATGATTCCCGGAACTGTAATGTATGTTTATATGGGTTCGTTAATCGGTAATATTGCGATGAAAAATCCATCTATTCCAATAAGTTCAGAAGCACAATTTGCTCAGATGTTATTACAAGGAGTTGGATTAATCGCGACAATTTTTGTAACTATTTATATTGCTAAACTTGCTAAAAAAGCCTTAAAAGAAACTACGAGTATTTAAGGTCAAAGGTTAACTATCAACCAACAACTATCAACTAACAATTATCAACTAATAATTAATGAAAACCATGAATAAAATTTACAGATTTAGTCTATTTACTGCAATTGCATTTAGCATCATAATTCTATTAAATGCAAATCCGGCTTTAGCTCAAGAAAGTGTAAATACATCAGGCTTTAATCCTCAAGAATGGCTCAAAAATGCTTTGGAATGGATTAATAACCAAGGTGCTGTAGGTGGAATTGCCTTTATTATCCTTTACATTGTCGCTACTGTTGCTTTTCTACCAGGTTCTATTTTAACTTTAGGTGCAGGGGTAGTTTTTGATGTGTTTTTGGGTTCCGTATACGTTTTTATTGGTGCCACAATTGGAGCTATAGCAGCTTTTTTAGTAGGACGTTATTTAGCTCGAAATTGGGTTGCAAAGAAAATTTCTGGAAACAAAAAGTTTGCTGCTGTTGATAAGGCTGTAGGTAGAGAAGGTTTAAAAATTGTCTTATTAACTAGACTTTCTCCAGTGTTTCCATTTAATTTATTAAACTATGCCTATGGTGTTACCGGAGTTTCTTTAAAAGACTATATATTAGGAACTATCGGCATTCTTCCCGGAACAATTATGTATGTATATTTGGGTTCTTTAGCTGGTAATATTGCCACCATTGGAACGGGAGAACAACCAAGTAATCCTACTGTTGTTTGGACAATTCGGATTATTGGTTTCATTGCTACAGTTGCTGTAACTCTTTATGTTACCAAAGTTGCGAGAAAAGCTTTAAATGAATCAACAAATATCGATGAATAGTAAACAGTTAGGAGTTAGGAGTTAGGAGTTAGGAGTTAGGAGTTAGGAGTTACTGACAACTATCAACTAACTACTATCAACCATCAACTAACTACTATCAACTATCAACTATCAACCATCAATTATCAACTATCAACTATCAACTAACTAATAATTATGTCAAATTCAACCTTTGAAAGAGTAATTGTTCCCCCAATGGATGAGTACAATCAAAAATTGATTGCGAACTTACATCCTAATGATTGGAAAAATCCCGAACCAGCCGATTGTTATGATTTGATTGCGATTGGTGCTGGTGCCGCTGGCTTAGTAACTTCTGCTGGTGCTGCTGGCTTGGGTGTGGGTTTGAAAGTTGCATTGATTGAAAAGCATCTCATGGGAGGAGATTGTACTAATGTCGGTTGTGTACCTTCTAAATGCTTGATTCGTTCTGCTCGTGTGGTGGGTGAAATCAGGAATGCAAAAGAGTACGGAATTCATGTTCCCCAACAAGTAGAAGTCGATTTTCCCGCAGTTATGGAACGGATGCGACGATTAAGAGCGCAAATCAGCCATGTTGATGCGGTTGACCGTTTTACAAATGAATTTGGAATGGATATATTTTTAGGTGCGGCAAGTTTTACCAGCAGTAATACTATTCAAGTAGACGGTAAAACTCTTAAGTTTAAAAAAGCTGTAATTGCCACTGGAGCGAGAGCCACACATCCCGATATTCCTGGTATGAAAGAAGCCGGATATTTAACTAATGAAACCGTATTTTCTCTGACTCAATTACCACGACGTTTAGCAATAATTGGTGGTGGCCCCATTGGTTGTGAATTAGCTCAAGCTTTCAACCGTTTTGGTAGCGAAGTCACAATTTTGCATCGCGGTTCTCATATTTTAAATAAAGAAGATAGTGACGCTGCGGACATTGTTCAAAAGGTATTTCAGCGCGAGCAAATCGATTTAATATTAAGTTCCCAAATACAGCGTGTAGAAAGTACATCTGAGGGCAAAAAAATTCACTATACCAGCAACGGTAAACAAGATTTTATTATCGTAGATGAAATTTTAGTAGGTGCAGGAAGAACCCCGAATGTTGAAGGTTTGAATTTAGAAACTGTTGGTGTGGAATACGATAATAAAGGTGTGAAAGTAAATGATAATTTGCAAACTACAAATCCGAAAATTTTTGCAGCAGGTGATATTTGCTTAAGTCAAAAGTTTACTCATATGGCAGATGCAACAGCGCGGATTGTCATTCAAAATGCTTTATTTACTCCCTTTGGTTTGGGACGTAAAAAACTTAGTGATTTAATTGTACCTTGGGTAACATTTACCGACCCAGAAATTGCCCATGTAGGAATGTATGAAAGCGAAGCACAAGAAAAAGGTTTGGAAGTAAATACTATTAAAATAGACTACGAAGATGTTGATCGAGCCATTACCGACGGTGAAACCGAAGGCTTTGTGAAAATTCACCTCAAACAAGGTACCGATAAAATTCTTGGTGCAACTATAGTATCTCCCCACGCTGGTGAAACGATTTCCGAGGTAACTACAGCGATTGTCAATGGAATTGGTATGAATAAATTAAGCGGTGTAATTCATCCTTATCCCACCCAAGCCGAAGGAATTAAAAAAGCTGCGGATGCATATAAACGGACTAAGTTAACGGATGGTACCAGGAAGCTTTTGGGATTTTTGCATAAGTTTTCTTAAATCATATCTTTTCTGCTTGTACTAGAATTATTCAACATATGAGTAAAAACACTCTGCGTACCTTAGCGCTACCTTAGCGTTCCTTTGCGTTAAATAATTCCCATGCAAGCGGAAAAGATATCAAAATAGATTCACTGTATAATCAAAAATACCTAGTGATAATACAAAACTCTTACAAAACTAATCCCGATCAATAAAAACCGTAACCGCAGCCACAGCAATCAACATTTCGTCATTTTTATCCTGTAAAACCTCAATAGCTCGTCCTTCAACCATCATTCCCCCAGATTGAACGGTAAGACTTTTACGACCAAAAGGCAATACGGCTAGAACCTCATCTTCCTTCACCTGTTCCGGATAAGGTACGGCAATCTGCACTTCTACAATCATTTCATTTGGATCGCTCAAACCAGCAACTTCAAACACTCCAATTAAAGCATTATTCGCGATCGCATTTCTTACCGCTCTCGCAGCAGCAACAGTTGGTTCCTGTCCGTGCTGATCTATACCCATTCCCATTTCAATGATAAATCGCTTGCGTACCATAATTATCCCTGATAATTTTAAAATTAATTAAATTAAATTTCTTGAAATTTCCCATTTGTACTGTAGCGGTTTAAGTACCCCGATGAGAACAGTTGACCTCTAACCTTTGACCTTCAACCTTTGACCTTCAACCTTTGACCTTTAACCTCTAACCTTTGACCTTTGACCTTTTATAAAGTAAAAGGCAAAAGGTAAAAGTAATGGGAAGAATTTCTACTTTCACCTTGTGCCTTTAACGTTTTTGCATTGGATATGGGTAACTAATTTTACCATGAGTTTTTCAAAATCATCAACAGGGAAAAATTACTTCTAACCCGAACATTTGTGCTTTTTTTGATTGCGATCGCGATTATTTAAATTCTTTCTCTAAATATCTCCCGATATTATTATTCTCGAATTTGAGATTTGAGATTTGAGATTTGAGATTTTAAAATTTAAATGGGTAGTAGAGTTCCCCGATTCATTCTGTATTTTTAACTAAAAGCTAAAATCTGGGAGTTAATGGTAGTATATTCCCATCATGAATATCAATCGGCGAAAATTCATTGCAACATTGGGAATAGCCGCTATTTCCACCCAAATACCATCATTTACCGTTCAAGCTCAGACTCGCAATACTATTATCAAGCCACCGCGTCTCAGATTAGGCGATACAGTAGGATTAATTAGTCCTGCTGGTATAATTGATTCTGAAGACATTGAACAAGCAAAACAAACATTTACCGCACTAGGTTTAAAAATTAAGCTCGGTAGTCATATTTTAGACAGCTATGGTTACTTAGCAGGAATTGATCGCGATCGCGCTAGTGATGTGAACGCAATGTTTGCCGACAAATCCATCAAAGCCATAATTGCCATGCGTGGAGGATGGGGTGGCAATCGGATTTTACCATTACTTAACTATAATTCGATTCGCGCCAATCCTAAAATTATTATGGGATATAGCGATATTACATCTTTATTATTAGCAATCACTGCTCAGACTGGACTTGTTACTTTTCACGGAGCAGTAGCTACTTCTACTTGGAATAATTTTACTTTGAACTATGTCAAAAATATTTTATTCAATGGCGAACTAGTCACAATGAACAATACTTTAGTTACTCAACTTCGTCGCCAAATAATTACACCAGGTAAAGCCAAAGGTAAATTTATCGGCGGTAATTTATCAGTGATAAATTCAATGTTGGGTTCATCTTATTTACCTGCATGGAAAGGTAATATTTTATTTGTAGAAGATATCGGCGAAGATGTTTACCGTGTAGATAGAATGTTAACGCAATTAAAAAACGCCAGAATCCTCAATCAACTATCCGGTTTTGTATTTGGACAATGTACTAGATGTAGCACTGGGGATGAACCTTCATTAACTTTAATGCAAGTATTACAAGAACATATTCGCCCCTTAAACATTCCCGCGTGGTATGGTTCAATGATTGGTCATATTAAAGATAAATTTACACTTCCCATCGGTATACAAGTAGAAATTGATGCAAATACTGGGATAATAAAAATGTTAGAAACTGCTGTTAGTTAATCTCACCTCAATAATTATATATCTGAAAAAACTTTATTTCACACATACTAACTCTATTTTACTTCTTTCCTCTGCGTCCTCCGTGTCTCAGCGGTTTTTTTAATTCCTATTCCTAATCATTTCCCAAAATCCATCATAGTCTGCCGATAAACATTAGGCATCCCAATATCAAAAGTCTTCCCATCAACAACTAAACCCGTCATTCCCTCAATATCCCGCAACTTTTCCAAACAAGAAGTTAACTGAAACTCCCCTCTTTCCCGAAAATTACTATTAATATGTTCCTCTAAAAACTCAAAAATCTTCGGAGTTAAAGCATACAAACCAAATATACAGAAAAACTCATCTTCGCTCATACCTTCCACCCGCAAATTTTGCCGAGCATACTCAACAGTCGGTTTTTCATAAACTTGTGTCACTTGCATGATTGAATCTTTCTCTTGCCAAACTCCCATCACACATCCAGCTTTATGAATCATTTCTGCTGGTAAAATATTCAACCCAATAACACTTTG
>JBHJOU010000380.1:0-2138 GCA_050329355.1 Rivularia sp. (in: cyanobacteria) | reverse complement strand
CGTTTTTTGAGCTTTAGATTCAAGCTCTGGTATGGAAAAACTGCTGTAGTCAAAAGAATAGATGACTGTTCGTTGTGCATAAGGCATAATAAAGAAACCTCCTTATTAATTGGGAGAACCATACCCCTCGATTCAGATTGGTAGTCGGGACGGGGGGTTTTGGTCTTGATATAGTGGTACTTGTGACCACTCAATATCTACTTATTAAATACTAATATAAAAATAGTATATTAAGCTAAGTTTTATCGAAAGGCCAGTCTTGGGGAAGAGGAAAAATTTGTTTTACGGAATTGATTACGTCAGCTAAAGTGAGCATTCGAGGTAGATAGCCTGGACGTTCTGAAAAGTCTGAACCCCAGTTAATGTCGATAGTGCTTTCTTTAACCCCCGATATTTTGGCAAGTTCTCGCACACAAGCTGCTCTATAACCTCGTTCCCCAGGCTTCTTACCTTGGTAAATAGGTACCCATTTACGGCAATACTCTTGTGGCTCCAAAGGCAGTCTCCAATTCTCTCTACCTTTAGATATTGCAGCAAATGTTGATTATGGTGTTAGGAATATGCAAATACTTTCCCAAACAATACTAATAATAAAATAGTATTACAAGATAAATGAATTAACCTTCCATTTTCTATTAAGCTGTCGAAGCTTTGGCGAACGAAGCCTTGGAATTGGTTGAGTGTGTTTCTAGCTTTGCTTTGTAGCTCAGTATTCTCGAATTGGTATGCAGGCGGAAAAGTATCCCTTTGATTTGATTGGGAAACCATACCCTCCGAGCTTGATTAGTAGTCTTCGCGGGCGGTTTTGGCTTTTAAATTATTTCTGTCTCATCAAGCGCCGCAATATTAAAAATTTGTGGTGCTTGTTTTTAGTATGATAATCTCATTCTAACAAATAAAGCTAATTATTAGTAACTAATTTATAACTATTCGCTACTGTATGGTAGCAAATGGCTCAATTAGTGAAGGTTGACTGTACTATGGGAGGGAAAACGAGACTTGATATAAAACGCTGTGAGTAAAAGGGTTTTTGTGACTTTACCTGATTCAGTATTTGAAGACCTAGAGCAGTGGGCTGATTCCCAAGGAAGACCAACTGCAAACCTTGCTGCTTTCTTGATAGAGACTTCTATAAGACAAGCTAAGGAAAATGGAGAAATATCGCCGCAAAAAAATAAGGAAAAGTAAAAGCAGGTGAACCCATCTACAATTAATATTTCTGAATTACCTTCAGTAGAATTGGAAATGCGAGCGCAACTCCCCAAAACGCCTTGTATTTATTTTGCTATAGACTCCACTGGAGAAATTCAGTATATCGGACAATCAATTAACCCAAGGAAACGATGGCTTCGACACCATCGTTATAAGAAGTTATCTAGGATAGAAGGTATCAGAATTGCTTGGCTGAAAGTTTCTTGTCGTGATTTACTCCCAGAAGTGGAGAAGGCTTTAATTGATTGGTTCAAGCCACCATTGAATAGACTTGTTGCTTCTACAAGTAGAAGCAAATCCGATGTCAGCGCTTATCGCTTAGAGTTGCCAGATGCATTAAGAACGCAGTTCAAGGGAATGACTGCGATGAATGGCACGAACATGAAAGATGCCTTGATTCACTTTATTGAGTGGTATGTAGGAAAACAACAGCTTCCGCCAGAAAACAAGCTGTTAAACGTTGGGATTGGTCAAAAAGAAATAATGCAATCGGGAATACACAAGGATTCACCAACCATACCTGAACTCATGAATGCTTATATTCTGCTGAATTACAAAGGCATGGGAGAAAAGCAACTAGTTGAAATGGCAAATGATTGTCAGGTTACTCCGGCACAAGTACAGGCTGTCTTAGGAGGGCAACCTGTAAATGACCAAGCTGCGCGTATATTTTCCGATAAATTAAAGATGCCTGTTGAAGATTTTGTTGCTCAGTATCCCGTAGTCAAGCCGTAGCAGCAATCAACCAATAAAAAGCTTCATTGTTATTTTGAAAATATTTAGCCAAACTATTTCCTAACTTCTACATTACCGAACGGAAACTGTTTCCTTTCGGTAAATTATCCTAGTACAAGATGGCGTAAATTTAGCACCCATATAAAAAGCTTTAAATCCGTATCTTATAATACTTTTGACTTTTAACTTTT
>JBHJOU010000640.1:0-4639 GCA_050329355.1 Rivularia sp. (in: cyanobacteria) | reverse complement strand
TTTAAAACAAAATACAATTAATTTATATTTGTATTTTTGAGTCAATTTAATTCCGATATTTTGATATTTTTTTTATTTCAGCATCAGAATATTTTTTATAGGACTTACGCAAAAGTACTACCTCATTACGTTAGCGTAGCGTGTCCGTTAGGACATAGAACAGCGAAGTAATAGCAAAAATCTTGGTTTCGGTAGCAATGACAAATCTTCGTTGCGTAAGTCCTGTTTTAAATGCAGCACCTAACTGAGGGAAAATATTATCTATTTTTAAATTATGGGTTTCATCAATTTACAATATTTTTGTAAAAAAATATGTATATTCAAAAACTCAGAATTTATGCTTAAGTAAGGTGATTTTATATTAATAATTATGGTTCAAAAATCAAGCTAATAGCTGTAAGTTTGCTTTAAAGATAGTTTTTTATTTGAGTAAATTGATTGAATTTTGTAATTTTCATCGAACTCAGATATCAATAAAATATCAAGTCGAAAAAACCCAATATCTTCAAGACATCGGGTTGATTGATTATTGAAAAATATTTCTAAAATATGAATAAAAAAAATCAAGTTATGAATCGACTAATAAATCAACTCATAACTCAAACAATCCGATCATTAACCCTTGCTAACTCCAGCGACAGAAAAAATCATCTCCTCCAAAGTTCGTAGTAATTCTTGTTCGTTGTAAGGTTTAGAGAAATAGGCTAAGGCACCTAACTGCATTGCTAATTGTCGATGCTTGTCACTACTACGAGAAGTCAACATGGCAACGGGTATATTTTTTAAATCATTGTTTGATTTTACCCGACCTAAAAAGCCGTAACCATCAACGCGAGGCATTTCAATATCACAAATTACAGCCTGTACAATTAAACCAGTTTGAAGTTTTTCCAACGCATCTTGACCGTCTTTTGCTTGTTCTACTTGATACCCACCCTTTTCCAAAGTTAATGCTAAGAAGCGCCGGACATTGATCGAATCATCTACAATCAAAATTGTACCCTTGCCCTTAGTTACATGTTCTACAGCTTGTTCCTCCGTTTGATGTAGGAAAGCAGTTTTTAACTTTGTTGATGGTAGTTGATTGTTTTTAGGAGTACGTTCATTAGCAGCTATCCAGTAAAGCAATTCCCCAGCATTAACTAAAGCTACTACTCTTCCATCACCGAGAATTGTACAGTTGTTGAAACCCGCTGGTAACGGTATATCACCTTCAACCCGACGAATCGCAACTTCCATTTCTCCCCAACAGCGGTCAATTTGTATTGCTACTAATTGATTGCTATTGTTGATAATTAATACACTACTAGCATTAATTGCTGGAGGAGTTTCCAAGTCGGGATTATTGTAACGAGGACAATTAAACTGTAAATAATCACCAAGCCCAATCAAGGGTAAGCTTTTTCCTTGCCAATTCAGAACTTGTCCACCACCCACAGGGAATACTTGTTCTTGATCAAGTAAAAATATTTCCTCAACTACATCCGTTGGGAAAGCTAGTAACATTCGACTGCTTTCTACTAATAGAACTCGCGAAACTGATAGAGTGAACGGCATTGACAGCGTAAATGTGGTTCCAACACCGGGTACCGTATCAACTTTGATATCTCCGCGAATTTGTTTGAGATTGTTACGAACCACATCCATACCGACACCGCGACCAGATAATGCTGTAACTTGGTCAGAAGTGGTAAATCCAGGCTCAAAAATTAACGATAATATTTCTTCATCGCTAGCCTGATTAATCAAAGATTCATCCAACCCCATGCTGATAGCACGGTTACGAACTTTATCTAGGGAAATCCCATTCCCATCATCGCGCATGGTAATTATGGTACGATTGGAACGGTTGATGGCTTTAATTTCAATTAAACCTTGTTCTGACTTACCATGCTGTATTCTGGTGCTGGGGTCTTCAATACCGTGGTCAAAGGCATTTCTCAGCAGGTGCATCAAGGGGTCATTTAAAGCTTCTAAAATTCTCCTTTCAATTAAAATACTCGCACCTTCTATTTTTAACTGAGCATTTTTACCGTATTCTACGCACAAATCCCGTAAAGCTCTGGGAAAACGATCAGTTAAATCCGATAGCGGACGCATCCGTACTTGAGTCAGCTTACGCTGTAATTGTTTTGAGGTTTTATTTAATTTCCGCGAAACGTTGTCTGTATCGTCAAGGCTAATTTGTACGTCAGTTGTCACCTCTTGCACCATGACGATGGTTTCCATCACTTCTTGAGACAAAAGACTCATCTCGCTGTAACGATCCATTTCCAAAGCATCAAATTCATTATTGATGCTATCGGATTCAATATTCGTACCTTCTCCTGGAATCATCGCCAGAGATGGAACAGGATATGGTATTGTAGCTTGAGTAGCAATTTTATCGTATGAAGTACGCAAACGTTGATTTTCGCGGTCAAGAACTTGTACCCTTTGGCTGAGATTGCGAACTAGTTTACGCAATCTTTCCATTTGCAAGTTCAATCCGTTACGTTGAATAATCAGTTCGCCGAATAAATCGTTAATTTCTTCGAGTTGCTTACTAGGAACCCGGACTGTATTTTCTAAGGTTTCACTTTTAGCAGCCGCAACTGTTTCCGGCTTGCGCTCGACAAATGTTTGGCTTACGTTATTCTCAAATTCTTGAGCGGTTAGGGGTGTATGTACCTCGACTTCATCAAACTCAGAAGCAGCGCTTTCTTGAGCAAAAGCCGCCTCCAAAGCTTCAAAATCTGCGGTAATTATATCTTCAACCAGCCAATTTTCTGCCGCTGTATCTTCTATTTCTTCTACTTCTACCGATTGTGTCAAATGCTCTACTTCGATATCAGTTACGATTTCAGTTTCCTCTATACCACCCAACTCTAAGTGTGTAGGTAAACTTTCAATCTGGGAAGTTAATACCAAGGCTTGGCAACGTCTCCATCCAGCAAGGGCTGCACGGGCTATTTCTTCGACTTGTTCGTGGGGGACAATTTCCAACAACGAGGTAACTGACTCGCAAAAGCTGCTGAAAGCCTGCAATTGCAGCATTTCACCCAAACCAGCCAACTCCGCCGCCATAATCGCAACTTCTTCTTTCAGACAAGGTTGCTCGCGATCGGCTAATACTGACTCCAGACGCTGCAAACACCCTTCTACTTCCGTTTCAAATAGCAAGGGTATAATATCTTGCCCATCTTCAGGTGATAACATCGAAGAAGCATCTTCTGGACTGGGATCTCCCAAACGCTGATGCAGTTCTTCAAAAACTGGATAGCAAAAACTTGCTAACCATTGCTCGTCTAATTCATGACCTTCTGAATGCAATTCTACTATCTGCCGCAGCCAATCGACTCCAGACAAAAGTAAACTTTGTAACTGAGTATCTACATCTAAAGAGCTTTTCCTCGTTTTCAGAACTTTGAACGAATCTTCCAGACGGTGAGCCAAATCGCTCAGAGAGCGAAATCCCATCATCGCCGCTCCTCCTTTAATCGAATGAGCGGCTCGAAGCGCGGCGTTAATCTTTTCCAAATCGATGCGATCGCTGGTGTCGATTTCTAGCAATACCCCTTCAATCGTGTTGAGGTAGTCGCTAGCTTCTTCCAGGAACTGCATCTGGATTTCAAATTCTTTGTCCTGTGACATATTATTTGTCCCTAGCCATTAGTCATCAGTTATTAGTATTTTGGATTTGCGATGCAAGGATTTTGGATTGTCCCCATGAATAAATATGCCTTTGCACGCTGCTTACGCTTTGCGCTTACGGGAAGTTACCAATCTACGATGCAAGGATTTTGGATTGCTGATTTTATGATTTGGGAATTTTCAAATATCCAGATAACTCAAGTTAGAAGCATATTTTTGAAAATCTAAAATCTAAAATCTAAAATCTAAAATCTATTTAGTCATCAGTTCTTAGTTATTTATAACTACAAACTCAATTACTAGTAACCAATTACTCTTAACTGACCTTGAATGTACCGACACTTTCTTGTAATTGTTGGGAAATTGCAACAGTTTGTTGCAGCGATTCGGAAACCTGACGGGAAGAAGTACTAGTCTGCTGCGAAACAGCAGCAATCTCTTTCATTAAAGTGCTTACTTGCTCAGATGTTTCTACACCACGATTGGTAGTTGTAGAAATTGACTGTACTAAGTCGTCTATTTGGCGCGAAACCTCTAGAATCTGACTTAAGGACAGCTTAGCATCTTCCACAATTTGCGTCCCTTGTACCACCTGGGATACTCCTACTTCCATTGCTTGTACAACATCAGTAGTTTCACGCTGGATATTTTCCACGATTTGTTCTATTTCGTTGGTGGCTGCGGCACTTCTGGCTGCTAGTTCGCCGACTTCTTCGGCTACTACTGCAAATCCTTGACCTTCTTCGCCTGCACGTGCTGCTTCAATTCCGGCATTAATTGCCAGCAGATTGGTCTGCATGGAAATCTGGTTAATCAATGCTACCACACGAGAAATTTGTTGCGTAGATTCACCCAAACGCTTGACTTTTTTCGCAGTTTCCCCTACTGTCTCACGCAAACTAAAAATGTTTTGTACTGTCAACTCCATTGCTTTTCCAGAATTGGCAGCAGTGCTTCTAGCGGTATTAGCAATCACGGCTGCTTCCCTGGCATTTTCTGCGACTGC
>JBHJOU010000065.1:0-7906 GCA_050329355.1 Rivularia sp. (in: cyanobacteria) | reverse complement strand
ATACTCCTTTGTTACCAAATGCTGCTTCTGCTTCTCCTTGGGCGGCTCGAAAACATTTAGTAAACTCTTCTGGCGATCGCACTAAGCGCATACCTCTTCCACCACCTCCAGCTGTAGCTTTAATCATCACCGGATAACCGATTTTATTAGCAGTTTTTAATCCTTCTTCCTCAGAAGCCAGCAAACCATCGCTACCTGGTACTGTAGGAACACCAGCTTTTTGCATGGTTTCCTTAGCAGTAGATTTATCTCCCATCTTCCGAATTGCTTCGGGTGAAGCACCAATAAAAGCTATATGATGGTCAGCACAAATTTCAGCAAAACGGGCATTTTCTGCTAGAAACCCATAGCCTGGATGAATCGCACTAGCGTTACGCGTCAATGCAGCTGCAATAATATTCGGAATATTCAAATAACTTTTACTACTAGCAGCGTCACCGATACAAACTGCTTCATCGGCAAGCTGTACGTGAAGAGAATTACGGTCAATATTCGAGTGTACTGCAACAGTGGCAATTCCCATTTCTTCGCAAGCACGCAGAACGCGAAGAGCTATTTCCCCTCGATTGGCAATTAATATTTTCTCAAAATTCATCTTTGTATTTTCTATATCATTTCTGTAGATTGACATTTTCTCACGCCAAATCCGGAACAATACTTTCGCTTTGTTTCAAATTTTGACAAGAAATTCGACGCTTTGCTTGCAAAACCCTCGGCTATAATGAACTACCCATAAGGCATTTTAAATAGATTGTTTGCCTAATTTAATACAACCATTATTAAGAAATAAATCAGCAGGTTAACAATTATACGCATCCCGTCCTTGAATGGGAAACATTCAACGAGCAGGACAGCGCACAAACGCTTTTATGCAGTCGTCATCTCGTTCTTAAATATGACAATAGTTCTATTTGATTTCTGTCAGCCAGTTATCCCAATCTGCCAAAAGCAATGCATCTCAATGATTATTTTTGGCATGGGTAATATCTTCTGACTATATTTCTTTTGTTGTGCTATAATCCTTTTTTAGACAAACAATCATGCGGATGTGGCGGAATTGGTATACGCGCACGCTTGAGGGGCGTGTGGGCAATGCTCTTGCGAGTTCGAGTCTCGCCATCCGCATTTTAATAGGTATTAAGTAGGCATTTAATAGGCATTAGGCATTCTAAACTGCAAATTGCCCTAAATTTTATGCTTTGATATAAATAAGTAAAGTATTGTTAAGAGCAGAGCATTGACTGCAACTTTTAAAGCAACGAATAATTTAGGATTGCCGCAAAAATGGCATAGATTAGATGCTATTTGGCAAGGTGGAGAAGAGCAAATTCAGCAAGGTTTGCCTCATACTCAGTTAACACCGGCTTGGCAGTTATTACTGTTAGGTGACGGTTCTCCTACGCGACACCTGAAGTTGCTTACAGGGGAGCCGACAGAAGTAGATGTGATCGATATGTCATTAATTGGCATGGATGCCGATGATGCACCGGATTTGATTCAGCGGGTGCCGGGACCTCGATTGCGACGACAGGTTTGGTTGCGTACCGCTTCTGGGCAAATTTTGGCTTATGCAGCTTCCTGGTGGGAAGCGTCTCATGTGGATGAATATTTGCAAAATCGTTCTTTACCGATTTGGGCGAGTTTAGCGCGTCTTCGTACTGAATTGTATCGAGATGTTCAAGGAATTTACTACGGTCATTCCCCAGGTTTGGAATTGGGATTTAATCAAAAAGGTCCTTTTTGGGGACGACATTATTTATTTTGGCATCACGGACAGCCTTTAACCTTAATTTATGAGGTTTTTTCGCCTTATTTAACTAAATATCTGGGGTCAACTAAACTGTAATTAAATGTAGTTAAATGTAATTATATTTATAAATCTGTAGAACTTAGTCCTGATGGAAAGTATTTTTTTAGGAATGCTTTTCAACAAACCTAGTGCTTGCTTGTAATAGTAGTGCTAAACTTGCTGCGGAGACAGATTTATGAATCAACTTACGATGAGTAAGAAGAATCAGAAAAATGGTACTCTAAGCTACATTATTGATAGCTAAATACAGAGAAAACCGATTAACTGCCAATGATGGCTTGATTGCAAAACTACTATTGAGTCAGTAAGATTAACTTGTTTTGGTAATGAATAACTCTAGATATATAGAGTAATTTTGGTTAGGTTAACCAATAAAGTAATTGAAAAGTTCCGTTTTATGAGGTATTGGTTTCAATGACACTGCCTGTCGTGTCTATTTCTAGTAAGAAAAAAAAGAAACCGTCTTTAGTCTTGACCCTTTCTGGGGCGGGTTTATTAATTGGTAGTGGAATCGCGGCTTACTGGCTTTTGACTCAGGGGAAACCGTTGTCCAGAGATTTGCCTGTAGGTGCCAATATTATTCCTGAAGATGCTTTATTTACGGTTTCTTTAAGTACGGATACTAATGAGTGGGACAAATTGCGTTCTTTGGGAACCAAAGAAAGCCAAGTTGTGCTAGATAAAAGTTTAGTTCAGTGGCGCGATCGCTTTTTGGCAAAAGAAGGATTTGATTTTGAAAAAGATGTCAGTCCTTGGGTTGGAGACCAGGTAACTGTGGCAATTCTGGCTCCCGAAGTTCCGAAAACTACATCTGAAACAGTACCTAATGATCAAAAATTAGCTACCGTCGAACAGTCGATGGTGATGGTTTTGCCAATTAAAGATCAAAACAAAGCTCAAACAGCATTTGCACAACCAAAAGCTTTGAAGGGGAATTGGGTTGATCGCGAATATGAAGGGATTACGATTAAAGAAGCAGAAGCAACTTCAGGGGAAAAATTATCTACAGCGGTAATAGAAGAAAAATATTTAATTATTGCTGATAATCCTCAAGCTACAGAAAGAACGATTAAAGCGTATCAAAGCAAAGCAACACTAGCGAATGGTGTCGGTTTTGCCAAGCACATACCTCAAATTGCGACTTATCAACCCTTGGCTCAGTTTTACGTGAATGTTCCCTCTGCGGCTCAAATCGCCGGGACAACTTCTGGTAAAAATCGCTTGCCCGCCCAAGTTTTAGCACAACTTAAAAATAATCAAGGATTGGCTGGTACTCTCAGTTTAGAATCTGAAGGACTGCGATTTAAGGCAGTATCTTGGTTAAAACCCAACAGTCAACGAGTGCTAGCGGTAGAAAATAAAGCGACTACCATGACAACTCGTCTACCGGAATCCACTTTAATGATGTTTTCTGGTGGCAACCTACGCAGATTATGGGCTGATTATGTTTCAACTTCTCAAAAAAATCCTCTCTCACCAATTCAGCCAGAAAATTTAAGAAAGGGATTCAAAGACATCAGTGGACTTGATTTAGACGCTGATTTACTCAGTTGGATGGGAGGTGAATTCGCCTTCTCGATTATTCCTGATGCTCCAAGAAAAGATGCTCCTCAAGATGTTCGTGTCGCTTTAGTATTCATGGTACAAGTTAGCGATCGCCAAAAAGCGGAAACATCTTTAAAACAGTTGGATGAGGCAATGAGAACTCAGTATCAGTTTAAAATCAAAGAAGAGAATGTAGGTGAAATACCTGTTGTGAGATGGATAGGACCATCGGGAACTTTAACTGCTACTCACGGTTGGTTAGAGAAAAATGTGGCATTTTTAACTTTGGGAACTCCTGTGACAGATAAAATTCTTCCTAAACCAAAGAATATTTTAGGTAACGCCGATTCTTTTCAAAAAGCATTACCCAAAGAACTTAGTCCTGTCAACAATCAGTTTTTCTTGGACATGGAAGGTGCCGCAAAAAGTCTTTCTTTACCGGCTTTATTTCCCCAACAACAAAGTTTCCTCAACGCAATTAATTCAATTGGTGTCACAAGTGCGGTAAGCGATAGTCGTAGTACTCGGTATGATGTTTTACTGAAATTTAAGAAAGGTGAGAAACCTCTTCCACTTCCAAGTTCTCAGGAAAGTGAGTAGGTTAGCAACAGACAAATTAGGATCTGTTTTGATTCGTCGGGTTTTTATGAGCATTGTCTGGTATTACAGATATTTATGCTCAAAACCCGACTTGTGATAATTATAAAGATAAGCTAGAAGAGGTAGAAATCTTAAGTGATTACTGCCTCTTGTGAATAAAGCTTTGAAAAAAAGTAAAATCAAAAAATTATAGAAATTATCTTCTGAGAACACTTTTATGGATTTAGTTGTACTCCAAAACTGGCTTGATAATGCTTCTTTCCTAATCCTGTTTGTCACAATGTTGATTTATTGGGTAGGAGCAGCTTTCCCTAATTTAACGATATTGGGTGGTTTGGGAACTGCGGGCATGGCGATCGCTAATTTGTGTATGGCAACTTTACTTGGTGCAAGATGGCTGGAGGGTGGATATTTCCCTTTAAGTAATTTATATGAATCTTTGTTTTTCTTGGCTTGGGGAATCACCACGGTTCATTTAATTGCTGAATACAGTAGTCACAGTCGTTTGGTGGGAGTTGCAACTTCACCTGTAGCGATGGGAATTAGTGCTTTTGCAGCCCTGACACTTCCTTCAGATATGCAAGTTTCTGAACCATTAGTACCCGCACTCAAATCAAACTGGTTGATGATGCACGTCAGCGTGATGATGTTGAGTTATTCGGCTTTGATGGTAGGTTCTTTAATCGCTGTGGCTTTTCTTGTAGTTACAAAAGGTCAACCCGTACAGTTGCAAGGTAGTTCTGTTGGTAATGGTGGTTATCGTACCAACGGTTATCGCTTGCATAAAGCCGGTGAATTAGTTACCGAACCCCAAGCATTTGCTTTTGAAAACAATGGTTTTTCTGCCGTTGAAACCAATGGTAATGGTAAAACGGCTACAGCAGTTGCACAGCGGATAGAAACTTCCCAATCGAGTGAAACTTTCGGAGAACCGCTTTCTCCTCAAAGGTTAAGTCTTGCGGAAACTTTAGATAATATCAGTTATCGGATTATTGGGTTGGGTTTTCCCCTCTTGACAATTGGCATCATTGCTGGTGCGGTTTGGGCAAATGAAGCATGGGGTACTTATTGGAGTTGGGACCCCAAGGAAACTTGGGCATTGATTACCTGGTTGGTGTTTGCTGCTTATCTTCATTCCCGAATTACTCGCGGTTGGCAAGGTCGTCGTCCAGCGATTTTAGCGGCTACGGGCTTTGTTGCAGTTTGGGTTTGTTATTTGGGAGTGAATTTGTTGGGTAAAGGTTTGCATTCTTATGGGTGGTTTTTTTAACCAAAATTAATCCCATTCACTCAATTATCGATGCAAATCGTCCACATAGGGAGAAGGGAGACGTTGCAGTGCAACGTCTCTACACTATTAACGTGAAACGGGTAAAATTAACCTTTGATCTTTTAACCTTTAATCAGCATCAGTACCGATAATTAGATAATTCTAAAAACTAGTAGAAATTATCTAATGACTGAATTAACACTTACTAACTTTAAAATAGCCTCAGCACTATTTGTCAGACAAATCAGTGGAACTCGTATTCCAGATTTATTCGGTTCTACCGATGGTAAAGCTGTTGGTACCTATATTGAGCAAGCTTTTAACCATTATTTAAGAGCTACCTATGACTATATACCGGGTAATGCTGCAAGCGGTATTGATTTTCCTGACTTAAATGTAGATTTAAAAGTAACTTCAATTCGTCAACCCCAATCATCTTCTCCTTTTCGAGATGCGAGTCAAAAAGTGTATGGTTTGGGTTATCATTTGCTGGTGTTTACTTACGAAAAATCTGACGATAGCACGACACAAACAGCGCGTTTAAATTTTCGAGATGCAATTTTTGTAGCACGGGAAAAAACAGGAGATTATCAAACAACTTACGGTTTAATCGGAATTTTGAACCGTAACGGAAATAAAGATGATATTGTTGCTTATCTAGAGGAACGTAACTTACCTCTTGACGAAATTGGACGCAATATACTTGCGGATAGAATATTGCAAAATCCTCCTCAAATTGGATATCTGACAATATCAAATGCATTGCAATGGCGATTACAATATCGTCGAATTATTGATATTGCAAATTTAAAAACAGATATAGGAGTTATTACCTGCTTGAAAGCTGAACTTGGTGATTTTCAAACCCCTCCTGCATTAATAGCAGAAATATTAGAATGTTTAAGTAAAAGTAAAAAGTATTGTCCAAGAGCATTTGAACCAACTTGCGGCAGAGGAAATTTTATTTCTGGTTTACTAGCACTTGATAAACCTCCAAAAGAAATTCAAGCGATTGAATTTGATCGAGAACACTTTCAAACTGCAAAAATAAGCTATGAAAATAATGATTCAACTCGTGTTGTTATTCAACAAGCCAAAATATTTGATTTCGATTTAAGTCAAAGTTTGAACTGGAGTACGCAAGGAAATTTATTGGTTATAGGTAATCCTCCTTGGGTAACAAATTCTCAACTTGGAAGTTTGGGAAGTAATAATTTGCCAATTAAAACAAATTTTAAAAACTTCAAAGGACTTGAAGCTAAAATAGGACATTCTAATTTTGATATTACAGAATACATTTGGATAAAGCTGATTCAAGAACTTGTTTTTGAAAAACCAACTATTGCATTACTTTGTAAAACTGCTGTAGCGCGTAACGTGCTGCAATTCGCTTTTGATGCTCAACTTAAGATTAGTAATGCCTCAATTAGATTGATCGATGCAAAAAAATGGTTTAAAGCTTCTGTAAGTGCTTGTTTATTTTGTTTAGATGTTGGTTCGGATCAACCAAGTTATCAAGCAAATGTTTATTCTAATTTATCAGCTAGTAAACCACAATCAACTATCGGGATTATTGATAACAAATTAGTTGCAGATGTTAAAGCTTATCAAAAATCAGCTTTTCTAAATGGAAGTAGTTCTTTAACGTGGCGACAGGGATTAAAACATGATGCAGCATCTGTAATGGAACTTACTTGTATTTCGGAAGGTGTTTTTCAAAATAAATTTAAGCAAATAGTTAATGTTGAATCAGATTATATTTACCCTTTATTAAAATCTACCGATTTATTTCATGGAAAAATAGATTCAAAACGAGGTGTAATAGTTACTCAGAAAAGAATCGGCGAAGATACATCCAATTTACAACAAACAGCACCGCGACTTTGGCAATATCTTGGAAGTCATTCAGAGCAATTTGATCAGCGAAAATCTTCTATTTATAAAGGTAAGCCGCCATTTTCGATATTTGGAATAGGTGATTATTCTTTTTCTCTTTATAAAGTGGCTATTTCAGGGTTGCACAAACAACCTAGATTTAGAATTATTCAACCAATTAATAATCGTCCGGTAATGCTGGATGATACTTGTTATTTTGTTTCGTGCAATTCCTTAGAGGAAGCAATACTTATATCTTGCTTGTTTAATAGTGATATATGTTTAGATTTTATTAAATCAATAAGTTTCTTAGACGCAAAAAGACCAATTACGAAAAAGTTATTACAATCTATAAATTTTGATGCATTGCTAAATAATATTCCACCAGAGCAATTAATAAAACAAGCTTCGGAATATCAAAGCTTTAAACCATATTCAGATCAAAAATTAGAATGGTTATCAACTTTAGAATCGTTATGCAAAAAGAATTCAAACAGCTATATAAAACCTTTAACCTTTAACCTTCTAAAATCATTTCCTTCACCATTTGTGCCGTAGCAGGAGCCAACAGAACTCCATTCCGATAATGAGCGCTAGCCAATATTACGTTGTCATATCCCGGAGGTTTCTCAATAACCGGAGCGGGACGATTTTCTGGACGAGGGCGTAATCCTGACCAAGTACGGATGATACTGGCATTCGCTAACTCTGGACAAGTTGCGATCGCGCTTTTGAATGTAGTATCTAATAATTCTTTATCTGGTAATATCTCACCACCATCTTGGGAGAATTCTACTGTCGCACCT
>JBHJOU010000378.1:0-4522 GCA_050329355.1 Rivularia sp. (in: cyanobacteria) | reverse complement strand
CAAGATTTAGATAAACTTAACGAACCCTGTGTCTTAAAGCAATTCGCACCTAAAATTGACGGAAAATGGGCGTTAAATAAAGCAGTAGAGCTATTTGAAAAAGAAGCTCAACTACTGCAACAATTAGGAGAACATCCCCAAATTCCTAAACTTTTAGCTTACTTTGAACAAGATAATTGTTTATATCTGGTACAGCAATTTATCGATGGACAAAATTTACTAGAAGAATTAGAAAAGCGGCGTGAAAATGATGTTTGGCTACGTTGTTATAACGAAAAAGAAATTAGAGAATTCCTGTTAAATTTATTACCCGTTCTCCAGTTTATTCACGAATCTGGAGTAGTTCATCGAGATATTAAACCGCAAAATATTATTCGTCGCATTTCTCCTAAAGAATTGATGGGAGACTTAGTATTAATAGATTTTGGTTCTTCCAAGCAATTACAGCCAAAACTCAAGTTGAAAACAGGAACCTCCATCGGTTCTCACGGTTATTGTGCAATAGAACAAATTAGGGATGGGTTAGCTTATCCTGGTAGCGATTTATTTAGTGTGGGGGCTACAAGTTTTCATTTAATTACTGGTATTTCACCTTTTCAACTGTGGGCAGAACATGGTTATGGATGGATGAGTCGTTGGGAAAAGTATTTAAATTATCCACTTAGCGATGAATTTGGTGATATTCTCGATAAATTGTTAAAAAAAGATATCGAACAGCGCTACCAATCGGCTGCGGAAGTAATTGCAGATTTGAAACAACCCCAAAAATATCCAGTATTTTTACCTCCTCTCAAATACGTTTCTCAACAATTTATACCGCCAACCGAAGTACCAGCAAAACCCAGATATACCAACTCAAAAACTTTATTAATGGCGATCGCAGCTATTATCATGTTTGTTGCTGGAGAAATTTGGTATTGGCAAACCCGCGAAGCCCAAGTTAGAAATTCCGAAAGTATTGCTCAACCGAGTATTCAGCCTGTATCGAAAACCAAAGAGCAAACAAATCAAGGGCAATTAGCAGTCTTTCAAACCCTTAACTTAAATTACGATTCAACTTCATCCATTGCGATCGCTCCAGATAGCAAAACAATGATTACAAACAGTATTTTCGGTGTCAAGCTGTGGAGTTTGGTAACAAAACAGGAAATATCTGTTTTTAACGCTGATAATTCAAAAGTTAACGTCGTTGCCATCGAGCCATATGGAACCAAATTTGTCAGCGCTGGTGAGGATAAAATCATCAAGATATGGAATTTAGCAACAGGACAAGAAATTCGGACATTACAAGGACATACTCAACCAATTCATGCTTTAGCTTTTAGTCCTGATGGTAAGATACTTGCTTCAGGAGGCTCGGACAACAGCGTTAAGTTATGGAATAGAAGCACTGGGGAAGAAATTACCAGCTTTAATGGTCATAGTAGCAGAGTTAATTCCCTTGCCTTTGATTTGCAAGGTAAAATGCTTGCAAGCGGCAGCTTTGACGGTACGATAAAAATTTGGGACATCACTACTCAAAAGCTTTTACAGACTTTATCAAACAATTCCAGCAAAATTTATTCCGTTAATTTCATCAAAAAATCCGGAACAACCAGTAATAACTCAGTAATTGGTAGTTACAATAATGCCATAGGTATGTGGAATCCAATTACTGGAGAGAAAATACGTACTTTTAAAGGACATTCTCAATTGATCACATCTACTGCTGTAAGTTCTCAACGGAATCTTCTTGCTTCGGGTGGTAGCGACAAAACAATTAAATTATGGAATTTACAAACCGGAGAACTTTTGACTACTCTTAGAGGACATTCTGGGAAAATAGAATCTTTGGCTTTTAATAAAGATGGAAGTATTTTAGTTAGTTCTGCTGAAGATAGAACTATTAAAATTTGGCAAATACCTAGGTTAAAGGTTAGAGGTTAAAGGTTAGAGGTTAGAGGTTAAAGGTTAAAGGTTAGAGGTTAAAGGTTAGAGGTTAGAGGTTAAAGGTTAGAGGTTAGAGGTTAAAGGTTAGAGGTTAAAGGTTAGAGGTTAGAGGTTAAAGGTTAAAGAAAACTTATTTTGTTGGCTTTTCATAAATTTTAAATGATAGTATTATTCCCGTTTAATTATACTAATTATTAGTTGTTAAAAGAAGAATAATTTATCATTAAACTAATATCGCTAATATATAGCGGTAGTCACAATTTTTAGGAGATTTCCCAATTCCCAATTCCCTTAAGAACCAAAAAGGTTAATTTAAAATTGTCTAATTTATAAAAATGACCAATTATCTCTTAAAAATCTTAACAAGTTCGGCAGTAATAGTTTTAGCCTTTGCCAGAATTTGGAGTTGGCAATCTTCACCCGCTCTGAGCAGTATATCTTCTGCTTTAGACCAATCTACATCTACTCCTTGGAAAAACACTTCCTTGGATTTTACATTAACAGGAAAATCCGAATCAGTTTGGGCGATCGCCATTAGTCCCCAACAACTTGAGGAGAGTAACTCTGTTATTAGCGGAGCGTCTGTGGAGGAAATAGAAACTGGTAGTAGCAAAGCAAGGATTCTAGCTTCTATCAATGGGGATAAAACAATTCAGTTGTGGGATTTAGAAACAAGACAACCAATCCGTACTCTCAAAGGACATTCTGACTCAGTTAATGCGATTGCATTTAGTCCCGATGGTAAGGTACTCGCTTCTGCTAGTGCTGACAAAATGATTCGATTATGGGATGTCGCAACGGGAGAGGAAATTCGTAGCCTTCAAGGACATTTAGCATCCGTTGAGTCAATTGCTTTCACTCCGGATGGTAATTTTATTGTTAGTAGCGGTTGGGATCTAAGAATAAATCTGTGGAATGCAGCTACAGGAACAAAAATTCGTACCCTTCGCGGAGATTGTGATGTTGTAAATGTTGTCGCAATTAGCCCCGATAGTAAGACTTTCGCAACCGGAAATCATTTTGAAGGTACGATTCAGTTGTGGGATTTAGCAACAGGAAGCAAAACAAAATATTTAGTTGGTCATTTAGACGCAGTTAGTTCCTTAGCATTCAGTCGCGATGGTAAAACTCTTGCAAGCGGTAGTTGGGATAAAACTATCAAGTTGTGGAATCTTCAAACTGGACAGGTGCTGCGTACCTTAAGCGGACATTCTCATAAAATTTGGTCAATTGCATTTAGTCCCGACGGTGAAACCCTTGCTAGTGGTAGTTGGGATAAAACTATCAAGTTATGGAGTGCAAAAACAGGAAAACGCATCAGTACCCTCAGAGGACATTCTCAAAGAATTTCGTCGGTTGCATTTAGCCCTGATGGTAAAAGTCTTGTGAGCAGCAGTTTTGATCAAACTATAAAAATTTGGCAATAGGGTTGGGGGGAAAGTGTTCAAAAGAAGTCGGGTTTTTAGAATAAATGTCTGTAATAACCAATAATCCTGATAAAAACCCGACTTCTAAAAACTACTAACTCATAACTCATAACTCATAACTCATAACTCATAACTCCTCACTCCTCACTTAATTAAACTCTTTCTCTTCGGGATACTGCTTTTTGAGAAGTTGCTTGACGTTCAATAGCGCGTCTGTTCGGTTTAGGATTAGTAAAAGTTTTCCATGCGGTTTTTACACCAACTAAAACACTGCGTGTACCGGATTGCACATTTTGTGCTTGTTTTTTAGCACCATTAATACTTTGATCGACTTGTTGAACGACTCCAGAAGCACTTTTGATACCGTCGCTCACATCATCAGTTAAATCGGTAATTTCTAAACCAGTTAAGCGGATAGCTTCTAAAGTTGGTGGTAACTCTCGCGAGAGTGTATCAAATAACTTTTCAGCACTACGAGCAGCTCTTGCGACTTCCTGCAAAGCTGGAATAGCAGCTACCAACAAAGCAGTTAAACTAACAGCGACTAATAAAATAGATAATCCTAGCCAAAATAGAGGTTCACTCACATTAATATTAATATTGTTAATCGCTAACAGCATTTTGCACAAAGTTGGCAGTCAATCAATTACCTAGTAGATCGGTAGTGATGTTACTACTATACTGATTTCCCATACAATGCAGTGTCCTCATAATTTAAAATCTAAAATCTAAAATCTAAAATTTAAAATCTAAAATTTAAAATTTAAAATTTAAAATTTAAAATCTAAAATTTAAATTATTTGGGTCAACTAATTATTTATATTTGGGGGTAGAGAATTAGAGTTATCTTGACTTTTCTGCCTTTTCAAGGCTTGATTCTCCCGTGCCGAAGCATCTATTCCAGCAAGAACAGCTTCTCGCAATCGCTCCAAAGTATCATCCCAAGAACGCAAAGCATTCTCAGAAAGACGATCAGCCTGAATTTGAGCGCTTGTAGATAAATCTTCTGCTAATTCTGGTAAAGCATCAGCGGATTTTTTCAACAACTTACGTGTTTCGCGTCCCGTGCGCGGAGCTATAAGCAACCCAGTGAAGGCACCAATGGTAGCTCCTAGCATCAAACCCCCAATAAAACTTCCACTACGCTTATTAGACATTTTTATTTT
>JBHJOU010000459.1:0-2632 GCA_050329355.1 Rivularia sp. (in: cyanobacteria) | reverse complement strand
GTTGTGGCATTGAGAGCTTTGATTTCATTCTTCTTAGCATTTTGCCCTTGCCACCAAGCTATTGCAGCCAGTATCAACGCTAACACTAAACCACTCGTCAGTCCTAAAATAGTCAGTTGCCGTCTACGCTTTTGCTTTTTACCTTCTCGCTCCCGAAATTCCACACTCAGCCCAATAAAACTCCTTTCCACCGCACTCAATTCTAATAAACGTTGTCTTTCCCAATATTGGGCATCCGCCAGTGGTTTGCCTCGCAACAATGCCCCTTCATCATTTCCACTACTCTCCCAAGTCCGCATTGCTACCCGTAACTGTTCTTGCCAGTGACGAAAATTCCTGTCTTGCTGCATCCACTGATGTAATTTTCCCCAACTGCGGATCAAGGCTTCATGGACAACCTCTACTGTATCTAAACCTGTTTTCTCATCCCGTCCGGTAACTACTAAACGCGCATCCGCCAAACGAGTTACCAAATCCCAATTTTCCTCACCCACCTCAGCACGGGTAGCTACACGGCGGGTATCTTCCGTTCCTTCCCCCGGATGCACCAGTTGAATAAAAATTCGCTGCGCCCTTTCTTTTTCCTCAAAATTAAACTTATTATATGCTTGGTCAGCATAACCAGCCAATGCTGCTTCTACTCCGCCAATTTCTTCATAAGCAGCATGGGTCAACTGAGCATATTGTTGCTTTGCCCACAGTTGAGTAAGGGCAAACTCTAATAAAGGTAAATTCCCTGGTTCGGCACTCACAGTGGTAAGAATGCGTTCAACCAGCCCCTGCTCAATTTTTACCCCCAGTAACGCCGCAGGCTTTTCTACTGCTGCTTGCAGTTCCTCGTCCGTCATCGGACCAAGTTTTAAGTCTGCATACTGCAAGGCATCAGCAAAGGGGCGATAAGACAATGCTTGTCCTAGAAAATCTGCCCTGAGAGTGATGACAAAAGTAAAATTACGACACCGATAGATTGCTTCTAGTAATCTATCTAAGAAAGCTTGGCGCTCTTGTGCATCTGTGGCAAGGGTGTAAAGTTCTTCAAATTGGTCGGCAACTAGCAACAAATGCTGGTTGGGGTCAACTTTTTGGATATCATCCACAACATCTCGCAACCCATTTTCATGCTGCTCCAGGTCGCTGGCAAGATTTCTAATCTCCCGCAAGCGTTCTGTGCGGCTAAGTACAGGTTCGGTGATTTGCAACCCTTTTTGATGATAATCTGGATTAAAATCGGTTTCTTGCTGGTCAACAAGGGCAGTTGCCAGATTAAACAAAGGTCGGGAACCAGGTCGAAAATCAACAATATGCCAGTTACCAGCATCTCGCAGACGCTTCACTAAACCTGCAAATACTACGCTAGATTTACCACTACCACTAGAACCAATTACCGCAACCAAGGGTTGATTTTGCACCGCATCCATCAACATATCGGTGAAAGATTCCCGTCCAAAAAAGAACTGTGCATCTTTCTCCCGAAAGGCAAACAAACCACGATAGGGACTAATTTCGGTGGGACGGCGACCTAATTCAAGCCAACTTGGTGGGACTGTATCTGCATTTTGACAAATTACTGGTAACAAAGAAGCACAGGGATATTTATCCTCAAGTCCATGCAACTTTAATCTGGCTTCTTTTACTGCTTGATACAAGGGTTTATCATCATTCGCAAAATTCACCAAAAAATGCTTTAAAAATACCTGTGCTACTTCATCTGGTACTTGTTCCCGCATCACAATAATTTGAGGAATGTGTAGCGCTTCTAACTCAGACGCTAATCCCAAACCATCACAGGAATTGAAAATTGCCACAGCTAAACCGTTGCTCTTCGCTTTTTTCAAGCCATATTTGAGGTCATCAGTAGTTAAGCTTTCTTTGTTCTCATTAATGTATATTCGACCACTATCTCCCACAGTTTGGCTATGACCTGCAAAAAATAGGATATCCCAAGGTTTTTCCCACAAGGAATCGTTGATTTTGTAACGTTGGGGCTGCACCAGAAAAGTTACATCGGCATCCGGCAAACTACTGAGCAATCTGCGGTCTGTTTCTACATCAATACCAGTACTGTTGCCCAAAATCGCCAGAATTTTGACTTGATCCCTAATACTTGGGGTTTTGGTTGCGGGTGTTTTTTGATAATCGGTTGCGCTCAAAGCCAGTTCAGCATGGGGATATTCTTCCACTAAATCCCAAAGGTGCCAAGGTATTTGTCGCAACTGTTGACTTGATGTGCGAATTAGCACCCGCGTTGAATCATTTTCTTGTAATTCCTTTAACCAACTCTCCCGGATGGGGCGAAAAGACTCCGAAAGCAGCCAGTTGTTTAGTCGCTTTTGTAACTCAGTTGCGGAATTTTTACAGTCTTCGTACTTTTGAGTAATGGAACCTTCGTAAGTAACTTTTATAGCTTTGATACCGCGAGTAGAACTCCCCAAACTACGATAGTGCGATCGCCATTTATCAATTGTTGTCTGTAACTCTGTAACTGGCGGTAGATTACCAGTGACTTCCTTGTAGGGGCTAACACCTTCAGTCGCAATTGAAAGCGTTACCCGTACACCCTGTTGTAAATCGCCGTCCAATTTGAGGACAACTAACTTTGTCATTGGTTGTAAAAAATGAGCGCTTTTATTTA
>JBHJOU010000273.1:0-10109 GCA_050329355.1 Rivularia sp. (in: cyanobacteria) | reverse complement strand
AAAAGTTGGGCTGGGGTTTTAGTTCGGGGTTTGCGTCCGTAAAGTCCAATAATATCGCAGAATTCGCATTGAAAGGGACAACCACGAGAAAACTGCACCGACATCATGTCGTAAGCATCTCTTTCTAATAAGTCAAAGCGAGGAATCGGTGTTGTAGTCACATCTGGCTTTTCTTGGGTGCGAAATACACCACTTTTTTCACCAGCAATCACCGCTTCTACAAACATTGGTAAAGTAATTTCCCCTTCATCAAGGATGAGAAAATCTGCTCCAGCTTTTTGAGATTCTGCGGGTACAGAAGTTGGATAAGGGCCACCCACTGCGACTAATTTACCTCGTTGTTTTGCAGCTTTTATTTGGTCGAATAAGTCTTGTTTTTGGACTATCATTGCAGATAAAATTACCATATCTGCCCATTCCCATTCTGCTTCCGTCACCGAGCGAATATTGCGATCTACTAACTTAAATTCCCAATCTTGAGGCAAAATTGCCGCTACAGTAACTAAACCTAATGGTGGTAATAAAACTTTTTTATCTACTAATTCTAAAATTTTTTCATAAGACCAAAAAGTTTTTGGAAATAAAGGATAAATTAATAAAACTCGCATGGCTGTTCACTCCCCTTAAATATTTTACAACTGCTCTTCGTTTTTCTTCGCAAATTGACTATTTCAGGATTGATGCACCGATTCATGTATTTATTATGACAATATTTTTACAACTGGAATTTTGATCTGAATTTTATTCGTAAACAGAAGAGTTATACTAACATTACGTAAGTATGTGATTCGTATATTAATTTTACCGTATAAGTGATCAGCTGTGGAGCATTTAAACTATATAATCGCACATCATTCTAATTCTTGTGGGGTGGGCATCCTTGCCCGTCCTGATATATGATAAGAATGCTTTTTAGCTTAACTCTTAACAGGAAACTTTTAACAATTTAGATAAACAATATTAATTAGACCTTAACCTGAATGTGTATCTGTTGAATGGGGAAACCCAATAGAAAATCATCGCGATAGGCACGCGCTCCTCCGAGGCGATGGCAAAATGTAGAATCTGAAATTAAATTAAATTAAATTAAATTAAACTAAATTAAACTAAATTAACTCACAAAATCTGCTCTTATTATGACTTATAAACCCCAGAATGAAAAAGATAAATCAGAAGTGAATGCTAATACAGCAGAGAACGAAAAGATTTTATGTCCTCATTGTAAACGCACAGCTACCAATGGCATTAAATGCAAAGGGATTTGTGTAGCTGATAATGATTATTAATTGAATTCATCTAATTAATCTAATTAATCTATAGGTAGTTCGATAAAAAATTCTGTTCCTTCACCTAACTTTGAACTACAACTGATTTTCCCATTGTGAGTTTCTTCAATAATTGAGAGGGCAATAGCAAGTCCCAATCCAGTCCCTTTACCGACATCTTTTGTAGTAAAAAGATGATCAAATATACGTTCTCGAACTGATTCGGGCATTCCTAGACCATTATCTTTAATATTAATTAATGTTGTATTCTTTTCAGTAAAAAACTCAGTTTTAATTGTTATTTTGTAAGGATTAATTTGCAATTCGGCAAATGTTTTTCCTTCACTGACTGTATCTATAGCATCAATAGCATTAGCAATAATGTTCATAAATACTTGATTTAACTGTCCTAAAAAACACTTTACAGGTGGTAATTTTCCATATTCTTTAATAACTTCAATTGCTGGACGTTTTTCATTAGCTTTGAGACGATATTTGAGAATTAAAATTGTACTATCAATCCCTTCATGAAGATTGCAAGCAACTTTTTCATCTGTATCGGCTCTGGAGAAAGTACGAAGACTTGTACTAATATCTTTAATCCTTTCGGTTGCTAGTTTCATCGAATCTATTAACTTTGGTAAATCCTCTACAAGGAATTCTAAATCAATTTCTTCAGCGTGTTCTAACACTGCATCTGTAGGAGTAGGATAATGTTGTTGATAGCATTCTATATGAGCAAATAAATCTTTAATGTATTCTTTAGCATTATTAATACTACCTTTAAGAAATCCGATAGGGTTATTAACTTCGTGTGCGACTCCTGCAACTAAATTACCTAAAGTTGCCATTTTTTCATTTTGTACCATTTGTAATTGAGCTTGATTTAACTCTTGTAAAGCTTTTTCTAACTCTTGAGATTTGTCAATTACGGATGCTTGTGCTTTTTCACTTTCTCTGAGTGCCGCTTGTTGTTGGCTAATATCTCGGATAATCGTTAATCCATGTAACTTTCCTTTGTACATAAAGGGTACTGCTTTGATTTCTGAATCAAAATAAGTCCCATCTTTTCGTTTACTAACATCCTTAATATAAAATTCTTTACCCGCTCTCATAATCTCTAAGTAATTACTAAAATCAGATACCGAATCTTGATGTAGGAAATCTAGTGGTGTGAGATTAAACCATTCTTCTTGGGTATAACCATACATCTTGCAAAGAGTAGGATTAACAGCAACGATTTTTCCTGTTTCTAAATTGCAAATGTTTAATCCATCATTGACGCTTTCAAAGATACTGCGATACTCTTGCTCTTTTTGAGCAATTTCCCATGTTTTTTGTTGTTGTTGAGCGTATAGTTGAGCATTTTGTAATGAAATAGCAGCTTGGGTACATAAAAGATTAGTAACTTCCAATCTTTCTCGTGTAAATGCACCTTTGATTAATTTATTTTCTAAATACAACAACCCAATTAATTTACCTCGATCCAAAATCGGCGCACATAATAAACTATATGGCTGCTGTCGTATTAAATACTCGTCGGTGAGCAAATCATTTTGGACTGTGGCATTATCCAATACAATAGTTTTTAAACTGTGTTTGACATAATTTATAACTGTATTAGGAAGCTGATTACTAGTTTCATAGGGGATTGATAAATGGGTTACACCCAATTCTTGAGTAGCTATTGCTTCTAAAGTTAAGATATCGTTTTTGAGAAAAATTAAAGCAGCTTTTTGCGCTCCAGCATTTTCAATTACTATTTGTAGTAAAGTCGAAATTAACTCTTCTAATTGAATTTCTTTTGATAAAGCTTGGGTTGCTTTGAGAATACTTTTAAAATCTAAGGCTTCTGAAATGCTACTACTAGAGCGAGTTGTTTGAATAGTTTGATTTATAAAAAAAGATTGATCAATAGGTTGAATGCAGGTTTCGTTGATTGAGGAACTGTATTTTTGTGCTTGTAAAATTGGTGTAAGTAGTTGGGGATAGCGTTTTTCTAAGTCATGGATTTTGGCTTTTGCTCCCCATTTTGCATAACAGTAGTAGGCTTCCTGCATATATGTAGCGGCAATCTTTTGTTTATCCCAATTCAGGTAGAATTTAGCTGCGAGTTCGTTTGCTAAAGCTTCTTCTTGGATATATTCGTTGGCTTTGGCTCCAGCAATAGCTTTTTCATATAATTCTATTGCTGTGATTTTTTCATCTAAAATCCGATGTTTTTCAGCTTCAACTAAATCATATTTATGCTGAAAATTCATTGGAGCATGAGCAGTCAGATTTTGGATTTTTTCTTGATTGTTTCTTACTTGTTGAAGTTTTTCTTTTTGGGATATATCTGAATACAAACTTAGCTGTAGCAAAGAATCATAAAAATAAAATAGGGGAGCATAAAAACATCCGGCTATTCCGTCTAAATATATTTGAGCTTGCCGTGCATTTGTTGCAGCTTGCTCGAATTCTTCAAACAAGTAACAAAGAATAAATTTGTGGATGTAAACAAAATGAAGTCCAATTCTGTCGTTGGCTTCTAATTGCTGCGGTAAGATTTCGTTTTCGTTGTAAGCTTTTCCAATTAAAATATATGGTTGTTGAGATTCACCGAGCAAATTTAAGATAACCTGCTGAATTGTTCGATATTGATTGAAAGTAGTTGTGTGTTTGAATTGAATTAAAACATCACTAATAGCCGCCATTTCTTGCTTAAGAGAGTTTAATTCTTGACTTGTAAAATACGAATATTGAAACCAGTTAATCGCGGCATGACTAGAGTATTCTAAATCTCCATTTTCAATTCCACTTTGATATGCTTCCCGAAAAAGTGGGATAGTATTTTTAAGATGTTCTTTACCGTGTTTTGTCGATACAGCTATCATAAATAGCGTTTTAGGTGTTAATTCTAAAGCATTTAGTTCTTGCAATAAGTTTAATGCTAATTTACCAAATTGATAACTGCTTTGAGCATCCTGAAAAAATCCTTGTAAAATTAACCCGTAAGCAGCATAAGCAAAGCTTGATGAAGGAGCATTTCCATATTTAATTGATAAATTCACTTGAGAGAAAACTATTAACGGTACTAGTGTAGGTGCGGCAGCAATTATGGGAAACCAAACGATTGATAATAATCGCATGGCTGCTAAAGGATAAACATCCTTCATTAAAGGCAGTGCAATTAAATCCGATATATGTTTATCTTGTAAGTAGATATTTATTTCAGCTAAATCTTTCTGAATATCTACAGAAGTTGGTAATTCTGGAATTTTAACTCCCAATGATTCTAATACGTTTAGTCCAAATTTGACTGCTTCAATCAGTTGATTTTGAGCAATTTTAGTTAGAATAATAACCTCATAAACCTTAGTTTTATCTAAAACTGTTTCAGCTTGTTTTAAGATAATATCCGCCCATTGTTGCATCTGTTCATAATTACCAGTTAAATAAGCAACTTCTACAGCAGAATCATACAGTGATAATGTCAATTGGTAATTATTTTGCCAGCAATCGCTACTTAATAAACTGATACCCGTTTTGATGTAAATCAGCGCTGCACTATAAGCTGTAGAATCTTTCGATTTTTTTTCTGCTAACAAATTCAATTCGGCAAGTTGATATTTTTCGGAATCATTTATAATTAACTTTTGAGCAATATTGAGATGATTAACAATATTGAAAATATTTTCTGATAATTCTGGTGTTGGAATATTTTTTAATAAACTTTTCCCCACATTTAAATGAGTTATCGATTTTTGCTCATTGGGAATTAAAGAATAAGCCGCTTGCTGTACTCTATCGTGTAAAAATCGATAATCTATAATCTGAGATAGTGGCTCCATTTCTTGTCTTGTTTCAAGATAAAATTTATAAATCTCACTTTGCGGTATTATCAATCCTTCCTCTAATGCTTTCCATAAATCAGCAGCAGTTTCAGCTTCCGACTTTTCACAAACTATTGCTAAAGTTGCTAAATCAAATTGATTGCCAATACAAGCCGCTAATTTCAAAATATTCTGCGTTTGCTCTGGCAATTTTTGCAACTGTAACGACATAAATTCAACAACATCATCAGTTAAAGCTAACTTCTTAACTTCAGAAATATTGCATCCCCATAAATTTTTATCAAAATTAAATCTGATCAAATCATCTTCATACAGTGACTTGAGAAACTGGGTACTAAAAAATGGATTACCTTGAGTTTTTTGATATATAAGTTGTGTTAACGGTTGTGCAATTCCCAAGGAACAAGTTAAAGTATCTGCAACTAATTGATTTAAACTTTCTTCAGTTAATGATTTTAAATTAATAGTATTAATTATCGCTCCCGTTTTCCGAATTTCCTCTAACGTCAACATCAAAGGATGAGCCACAAATACTTCATTATTTCGATAAGCACCAATTAATAATAAATATTTGCTTTCCGACTCGCTTATAAGTAATTGCATTAAATTCAAAGATGTCAAATCAGCCCATTGTAAATCATCTAAGAAAATTACTAAGGGATGTTCTTTACTAGTAAAAACTTTAATAAACTTTTGAAATAACAAATTAAAACGATTTTGTGCGGCTGTTCCCGATAATTCTGGTGCAGATGGTTGTTGTCCAATAATTATTTCTAATTCGGGAATAACATCAATAATTACTCGTGCATTTTCACCTAATGCTTGTAATATTTTATCTTTCCAAATTGACAATTGAACATCAGTTTCACTAAATAATTGCCTCATTAAATCGCGAAAAGCTTGGACAAATGCTGAGAAAGGAATATTCCGATTAAATTGGTCAAATTTACCTTTAATAAAATAGCCCCGCTGTTTAACAATGGGTTTATGAACTTCGTTAACAATTGCAGTTTTACCGATTCCAGAACAACCAGTAACTAGCATTAATTCGGTGTTACCCTTCGATACTTTCTCAAATGCTGCTAGCAATGTTTCAATTTCGGTTTCTCTGCCATACAGTTTTTCAGGAATGATAAACCTATCACAAATATCCTTTTGAGCAATTGCAAAATATTCAATTTCACCAGTTTCTTGAAGTTGTTTTAAACAAGTTTCTAAATCATGCTTGATTCCGGAAGCACTTTGATATCTATCTTCTACATTTTTCGCCATTAATTTCATGACAATAGCTGATAAAACTTGGGGAATTTCTATACTTTTCCTTAACAACGGAGGTGTTTTTGCAATATGACAATATACCAATTCCATTGCATCATCAGATTTAAACGGTAATTCTCCTATTAATAATTCATAAAAAGTTACACCCAAAGAATAAAAATCACTACGGTAATCAATTCCCCGATTCATCCTTCCAGTTTGCTCTGGAGATATGTACCCTAAAGTTCCTTCTAAAATATTAGGATTAACTAAAGTTTGGTTTTCTCGTGGTAGTAAAGATGCAATACTAAAGTCAATTAATTTAACTTGTTTTGTTGTCGGATTAATTAATATATTGGCGGGTTTAATGTCTTTATGAATTATTCTATGACGATATAAAATATCTAAGATGTCACATAGGGTAATAGCTATTTTGAAAAACTCTTCTAAAGATATTGTGTATTGATTAAAATATTCTCTCAGAGAAATTCCCCCCATATCTTCCATTACTAATGCATAGCTATTTTGGTAACTATCTAAACTGTAGGTTTGAATGATTCGAGGTGAATTGAGATTTTTGGTTATGGTATATTGATTGCGAAACTGTAGCAACTCGCTAAAACTGGGATAAGGATTTTTGAGCAATTTAATCACAACAGGTTTTTGATCATCTTCTCGAACTGCTCGATATACTGAGGTTCTTGAACCGTTGTAGAGTTCTTCTTTGATGTGATAACCGTTAATACTAATCATACTGCTTTAGTCCTGAATGCTTCTAGATTGAGTATTCCCAAATCCTCGGACAAAAAAACACAATTCAAGTTTAAATCTTTATATTTTCATTAACAAGAGTGTTTTGCAAATCGCAGATTATTAAATAAAATGATTTTATACTGCAAATATCACAAGTAATTAAGCAAATAAATATAAAAATATAAGTATGAGACAACGAAAGTTAGGTCTGTATATTCACGGAATTTTATCAGCAATTGTAGTTACTTCTATTTTTGTTAATCCAGCAACAGGGAAGCAGGGAGAAGTATTAGCACAACAAATAAACTGTAATAATCCAAGAAGCGATGCAGAAGATAGAGAATGCATTTATAGAGCTTACCAAGCAGCAGACAGAAGACTTAACTTAGTTTATAGACAACTTTCTAATCTGCTTAATAATGAGGAGCGTCAAGAATTAATTAAAGCACAACAAGTTTGGATTAAATTTCGAGACACTAATTGCTCGTTTGAAGTGTATCGTAGTTTTGGAGGTTCGGGTTATGGGGGGTTTTTAAATAATTGTTTGCAACGAATGACAAAAGAACGTACCGCAGATTTTGAAAGATACATTAAACAACGTTCTTAATCAATTAATTCAGATATTGTAGCATCCTCCCTGGGTTTAGATCCCCGACTTCTCGAAGAAGTCGGGGATTTGGTGGAGTCTTATATTTCTTTACAGCTAAATAGTGTTGATTACCCAAAATTGGACTGGTACTAAATCAAAAAATTGGCTATTGTAATTAACCACTATCTAAATTATGTTGTTCTTAAGTTGAAGTTAAATGATTCTGTGGAAGGCTAAATATGCCCCATGTAGCGAAGATTTGCATCTATCCTATTAAATCACTTGATGGGGTGGAAGTGACACAAGCTCTTGTGTTGGACAGTGGTGCGTTACAGTATGACCGTCAATATGCCATTATTGATGCACAAGGTAAGTTTGTCAATGCTAAACGTTATGCAAAAATACATTTATTACGGTCAAAGTTTGATTTAAAAAGTCAATTTGTTTCGCTAAAAATTCCAGGTAGTGATACAGAAGAAAGTTTTAATATAGAAACGGAAATACCACAATTAGAAGCTTGGTTGAGTGATTTTTTTGGGTTTAATATAAAATTACAAAAAAACTTAGTTACTGGTTTTCCTGATGATACCATTTCACCGGGACCAACTATTGTGAGTACTGCTACTTTAAAAGAAGTTGCTTGTTGGTATTCAGATTTAAATGAAAACGATATCCGTCGTCGAATGCGGACTACTATCGAAATAGATGGGGTACCGGCTTTTTGGGAAGATAAGTTGTTTTCTGAAAGTGATAATGTGGTTAATTTTAAAGTTGGGAATTTGCAATTTGTGGGAGTAAATCCTTGTCAACGTTGTGTTGTTCCTACTCGCGATGCTGTTACTGGGAAAGTTAATTCCGATTTTCAGAAAATATTTATTAATAAACGTAGAGAAACTTTACCGGAATGGGTTGATAAATCTCTTTTTAATCATTTTTATAAGTTGACGGTGAATACTCGGTTAGTTGGTGTTGGTAATCAAGTTATTCAAGTTGGGGATGAAGTTAGTATTTTGCCGTAATGCACCATACTTTGATTTAAAAAACCGCAGAGACGCAGAGTACGCTGAGGAAGAATGAAGAGAGATGAATTTGAATATTAGGGAAACTATTTCTAAGGAAGATTTAATCATTGCAGAGCATTTTTGTAAGTTGTGGTTAGATATAGGTGTTCCGGAAAGTTATATTAAATCTAATCACCGTAATATAACTATGGAATTTATTAAAGAAGCTCGTCAAAATTTATTTTACAAAGGTTTTGTTGCAGAAATTGATAATCTAATTGTTGGCTCTGCAAGTTGTCAGCTTTTTACGGGTTTATATCCAAATGTATTGAAAGATGAATATCGCAAATATGGATATATTTGGGGTGTTTATATCAAACCTTCTTACCGTCGAAAAGGAATAGCTAAACAATTGACTAATGCGACGGTTGAGTATTTAAAAACTATTGGTTGTACAAAAGCTATTTTAAATGCTTCACCAGCAGGTAAATCTGTTTATGAAAGTTTAGGTTTTTCTCTGACTAATGCTATGGAATTAGATTTAATTTAAATTATTTATTTGTCTAAATTCATCAACTAATCTAACTAATTAATTATGACTACTTCAAATAATCCAATCAATCAACAACTCTTACCAACTCAACGAACTCAAATTAAAAGATTACCCAAACGCGGTAATTATGAAACTCAAACTATCTACAATATCTTAGATGAAGCGTTAATTTGTCATGTAGGATTTATCGCAAACAATCAACCGTTTGTAATTCCCACTGCTTACGGAAGAGTAGGAGATAAACTTTATATTCACGGTTCACCTGCTAGTAGAATGTTGCGTAATTTAACTCAAGGTATTGAAGTATGCGTGACGGTGACTTTATTAGATGGATTAGTATTAGCACGTTCTGCTTTTCATCACTCAATGAATTATCGTTCTATAGTCATATTTGGTACAGCAAATTTAGTTAATGATATCGAAGAAAAAAATGCAGCGCTGCAAGCTTTTACCGAACACGTAATACCTCAAAGATGGAAGGAAATACGTCAACCAAATAAACAAGAATTACAGGGAACTTTAGTACTTTCTCTACCTTTAACAGAAGCATCAGCAAAGATACGAACAGGTAATCCTATAGATGATGAACCAGATTATAATTTACCCGTTTGGGCTGGTATTTTACCTTTACAAATTGTTGCAGGTAAAGCTATTAATGATCAGCGTTTGATTGAAGGAATTGAAATTCCCGATTATGTGCGGAATTATCGCGAAGCAGGCAATTTATAAAAACACCTTGACAATAACTGCATAACCTCTGTTGTAATCAACCTATATTATTTAAGTTGTCATAATTAATTACGATGGAAGCTTCTTTTTTCACAGCTGTTTTTTTACCCGTCGCTTTAGCGGTAA
>JBHJOU010000573.1:0-5276 GCA_050329355.1 Rivularia sp. (in: cyanobacteria) | reverse complement strand
AGGGCGATTTCAGTTTCCGGTTTGACTAAAGCAATACCCGCAAGATTGTCAGTTGGAACAGCAAATTTAACAACTTGAGCGCCTAAATCACCACGATTGGCTAATTTTAATTTACTTACATCAAGTTGTTTAGCATATCCTTCTTGAGTAACTAGCAATAAATGAGAGTTTTTGCTCAAAGTCACACAGCCAACCATTTGATGTTGTTTACCTACACGCAGCGCTTGTAAACCGACAGCAGTGCGTCCCATACAAGGAAGTTGTGCGTCATTGACTTCAAAATAGACTATTCTTCCACCAGAACTGGCTAAAACTAAACGTTCGCCGCTGTTGACAAAGTGAGTTGATAACAGTTCATCATCATCCTTGAGTTTGAGAATAGTAACTCCACGACGGCTGACATTAGTTAATTCTTCTATAGACAAACGCTTGATACGTCCTTGTTTCGTTAAAAGAACTACATCTGTATTAGTTGAATTTTCTGGAATGACAAGACGACCAACAATAGATTCAGCTTGGCTCTGAGCAGTGGATGTCAGCAAAGTTATTAATGGTGTTCCCCGCGCTCCCCGTCCAGCAGTTGTCGCAGGAATATCTCCTACTTGTAACGGGTACATTTTACCGCTGCTAGTGATAACTAATAGGTCTTTGAGAGTATTAGTTTCCGAAGCTTGAAGAATAAAATCATAATCTGGAATTCCGCTATCAGATTTTGATCTTTTAGAAGATAAACTAGTTCGTCGCACGTAGCCGCGCTGAGAAAATTCTAATACTACATCTTCAACAGGTACCTGTATTGGTGGACTCTGACTTTTAGATTTAGTACTTTGATCTTTTTCCTCACTTTTATTTTTTTGTTTGGCAAATGCTTTATTATCGGGTTTTTCTATAAATTTGCTGCGTCGCTCATCGTTATAAGAGCGTTTCAAACTCCGCAAATCTTTTTTTAAACTTTTAAGTAATTCTTTTCTATCGTTGAGTAATTTACGTAACGTATTAATTTTTTCTTCAAGTTCCTCAAACTCTTGCTGTAATTTTTGTCGCTCCATACCAGTGAGTCGTCGCATTGGCATCGCCAAAATTTCATCTGCCTGTATCTCACTCAACCCCAAGGTAGTTACAAGAGCAACTTTAGCTGTGGAACCATCGGCAGCTTGTCGCAAAATCTCGATTACTTGATCGACTTGCGAAAGTGCTGCAAGCAAACCGGATACTATGTGCAGCCGACTTTCTGCTTTACTTAATTCATAAGAATATCGACGATTGAGAGTTTGCTCGCGAAAATCCAAAAACTCTTGCAACAGTTGACGCAAACTTAATTGACGCGGTTGTCCATCAACTATCCCTAAAAGAATAGCCCCAAAAGTAGTTTGCAGAGCCGTTTGATGATACAAATGGTACAGGAGTTCTGCTGGAACTGCATCCCGCTTCAACTCGATTACCACTCGCATACCATCGCGATCGCTTTCATCGCGAATATCACTAATTCCGTTGATTCGCCCTTGATTAACTAAATCAGCGACTTTTTCAATCCAACCCGCCTTATTCACTTGATAAGGCAATTCTGTAACTACAATGGCGGTGCGTCGTTTGTTTCCTCGTCCTGTGGGAACTTCCTCGATGTTGGCAACCCCACGCAGTAAAATACCACCTTTACCAGTGGTATATGCTTCGTGAATACCATCTTTGCCAACAATTTCTCCACCAGTAGGAAAATCGGGACCCGGTATAATTTTAAATAACTTTTCGTCAGAAAGTTCCGGGTTGTCAATCAAAGCAATCAACCCATCCACCACTTCTCCTAAATGATGCGGCGGAATATTGGTAGCCATTCCCACAGCAATTCCGGCACAACCATTGAGTAGCAAAAACGGTAACTGTGCAGGTAACACTGTTGGTTCTTGCTGAGAATTATCAAAGTTACCGATAAATTCTACAGTTTCTTCGCCAATTTCAGCGAGCATTCCTTCATGGCTGATTGGTGCGAGACGTGTTTCAGTGTAGCGCATTGCCGCCGGTGGGTCGTTATCTACACTACCAAAGTTACCGTGTCCCCCCAACAACGGATAGCGGCAAGAAAAGGACTGTACTAAACGCACTAAAGCATCATAAACCGATTGGTCTCCGTGGGGGTGATATTTACCCAACACGTCACCTACTACACGAGCGCATTTTCGGTAAGGTCGATCGGGAGTTAAGCCGAGTTCGTGCATAGCATACAAAATTCGCCGATGCACCGGCTTTAAGCCATCGCGGACATCCGGTAATGCCCGCCCCACAATTACACTCATGGCATATTCGAGATAAGACCTTTGCATTTCCGTATGCAAGGCTGTGGTGATTACCTGTCCCGTGGAGAGAAGGTTTAATTGTTTTGCCATGAGTTTTTTCCCTGAACTTGAACTACACTTAGATTGCCGTAACGTTGGAGAGCAGTAATCTTACTTATAACGGATGAAATGCTCTTGGTCATAAAATTTTGATATTTATGTCTTGCTGCTTCGGTAGTATTATCCTTGTTGACAAGGATACAATTTGATTTTTTGAATGTAGACACGGCGTAAATCGTGCTATCTTCAATCGTCTATCCCCTTCACATCTTAAAAGTGCGATCGATTCTCATGAAAACTGTTTTGATTGTCGAAGACGATCTTGTTAATGCTCGCGTGTTTTCCAAAATTTTAACCAAACGCGGAGGTTTAGATGTTAAACACACTGAAAATGTAGACGAAGTAATCAAAATTGCTCAAGCCAAAGAAGCAGACATTATTTTAATGGATGTTTCTCTCTCTAGAAGCGTTTACGAAGGTAAATCTGTTGATGGTATCAAAATTACACAAATGCTAAAGTCTGATCCCCAAACAGCAACATTACCAATAATTTTAGTTACAGCCCATGCGATGGAAGGCGATCGCGAAAGCTTTTTGCGGCAAAGTGGTGCTGATGGTTATATTTCCAAGCCTGTGGTGGATCATCAACAGTTTGTTGACCAAATCATCGCCCTACTACCCAAAGACAATAACGCTTCTTAAAAACAACTCTACAAGGTAACAGTCGCCCATCAATTAAGCTGGGCTACTGCTTCCATTGATAATATAGGTGTACTATATAGGTGTACTTTTAAGCAATAGTCTGGGGAAAATTAATAGCAAGCCAGCCCGTTAAAGATCAAAATAATCCCTTGCTCGCTATTAAAATTATCCAAGTAAAAAACTATTGTCCGGCGGGTTGGGAGAGAGATTGTCCGTTCAATGCAGCTTGGATACTCGGTAATTCTAAGAATTTTTTGGTATCGGATAATAAACGATTACCCCAAAGATTTTCTTTAAGGAAATCTAAATTAGCATAGCGTTCATCGAGTTTGAGTGCAGCTTCTCCCATTGCTAAACCCCTTTGGCGATCATTTTTGTCTCCCCTAGTGTATAAGGCAACGGCTAATGCGAGTTGAGGTTCGGCGGCTGGTTGTTTGGCGGTGTTGGCTTTAGTAATAGCTTGTTGCCATTGATTTATCGCACCGCGAATATCGCCTTGTTCATAAAAAATTAATCCAATATTGTTAGTCGCAGGCCAAAAATCTTGCTTGTTAGCAATAGATTTTTTGTACTCGCTAATAGCTTGGGGTAATTGACCCAGCATATAGTAAGCGTTGCCTAAATCAAACAACCCTTCTGGATCATTGGGTTTGATTTTTAAGCCTGCTTGATATTGAACAACTGCTGATTGATATTTTTGCTGTTGAAAATAAGCAGAACCTAAAGCAAAATAAGTCTCGGCATTTTTAGGATTAAGACTTTGTGCCTTTTGTAAAGAAGTAATAGCTTGATCAAGCTCTTTGGATTGTAAATATAATCCCCCCAAAAGAAACCATACTTTATCATTATTGGGAGCAAGTTGAGTCGCTAACCTTGCCCGGGGCATTGCCAAGTCGAACTGCTGAAATTGTGCAAGTTGTGCAGCTTCCTGGGCTAAAAGCAAACCTTGTTGTTCTAACTTGGCGGCATCAAGTTGCACGGTATGAGGTAATAATGCTTGAGCATTTACTCTTTGAGGAGAGACGCTCAAAAAGCTACAAAAAAATAGAACAGAAATTAATCCAACTCGTTTAGGCACATTACCGCCTTTTTGGCACAAATTAAGGAATCTTTCAGATAGCTTAAACCATCTGGGCTGTTGATGACAGCTAAATGTTTCAGTGATTTGTCTTTCTATAGGAGTCATTTGTTCCCCATCCCACATTTTGGTTACTTACAGAATAAAGCTAACTAATCATGACTAAAGTCACCCCAAAAGGTAAAGTCATATTCAAGCCCAAAAGGCTAGTATTAAAACAGTTAAACAAATACAAGAAAACTGATTTTTAACTTTTTAATTTGGGATAAAACCCCTTGCGCGAAGGTAGATTGTTGGATATTGCTATACACCCTTTAAACAAAACATTTTAACGGTAAAATCCTGTCTGCTATCGGTTCCCTATTGCACGTTCCACTCTACCTTACCCAATCTATGAGACAATTTTTGTTGCTGCTGTTATGGCTACACCCATAGAAATTCCCCTAATCGGCAAAGTGAAAGGATTACCTCGCTGGCTTGTTGCTCTGTTGGCAGCGGGAATTGTAGTTGTAGGGGCAACTACTACCTATGTTTTTATTGATCGCACAAAAAACAAACAGGACATAACACAACTTACTGCTCTTGTAGAAGAAAAGAAAGTTACCATTATTCTGAATGCTAGCGGAAAAATTGTGCCAGTTCAAAACGTGAACATTAGCCCAAAAAACCCCGGCACAGTAACCCAATTATATGTAGAACAAGGCGATACTGTGAAAATTGGACAAATTCTCGCCACAATGGATAGTGCAGATATTCAGGCAAGAATTCTACAAGCTCGCGCTAACTTAACACAAGCTCAAGCAAAATTAGACCAAGCTAAAGCTGGTTCTCGTCCCCAAGAAATTACTCAAGCTAAAGCCCGTTTAGCACAAGCTCAAGCACAATTAACCGCAGCAACTTCCGGAAATCGTCCCCAAGAAATTGCCGCTTCCCAAGCACAGGTAGATGCTGCTATTGCCAGAGTTGATTTGACTAATGAAAGAGTTAGACGTTACCGCAGCTTGTACAGTCAAGGAGCAATCAAAAAAGACGATTTAGACCAATTTGTTAGCGAAGATAAAACCGCTCAGGCAAACTTACTTGAAGCCCAAAAAAGATTAGCTTTACTCAAAAGCGGTAGTCGTGCCGAAGAAATCACGCGACTCCAAGCGGCTGTCGCAGAAGCA
>JBHJOU010000578.1:0-3590 GCA_050329355.1 Rivularia sp. (in: cyanobacteria) | reverse complement strand
GTGTAATGAGGATAAGTTTCTTTTAAAAAACTAGTATTTCCTTCACAAACTTCTCTCTCAGTATGACCATAATCTGTAAACCATACTTTACCATGACGGAAAAGACGCAATTGGTAACGAGGATATTGAGTACTGTGGCGAATCCAGGTATTCATAAACATTACTCGCTCGGCTGCGTAATAGCCGATGTAATCTGGATTCTTAGTAGCTTCCACAGATTCGGCGAACAATTCCGGTGTCATCCGTTCATCTGCTTCGAGAATATACACCCACTCATACTTCGGGGATATATTTTCTAACATCCAGGTTCGTTGTTTGCCATGGCTTTCAAAAGCGTGTTCCACAACGCGAACCGGATATTTGTTTGCAATTTCCACAGTGCGATCGCAACTCATCGAATCCACCACAATAATGTCATCCGACACCATCGCTGACTCAATACAAGCAGCAATATCCAACTCTTCGTTATAAGTCAATATGTAAATAGTAATCATGTATTAAAAGTTAGGAGTGAGGAGTGAGGAGTGAGTACCACCGGAGTGTTAGCGCAGCGTGTCCGTAAGGACATGGAGTGAGGAGTTAGTACCACCGGAGTGAGTACCACCGGAGTGTTAGCGCAGCGTGTCCGTAAGGACATGGAATGAGGAGTTAGTACCACCGGAGTGTTAGCGCAGCGTGTCCGTAAGGAAGGACATGGAGTTAGGAATTGGTCATTTTTACCTATAAACACGTCAACTGTCAACTGTCAACTGTCAACTGTCAACTGTCCACTGTCCACTGTCCACTGTCAACTGTCAACTGTCAACTGTCCTCAACGTGCGGTTGCTTTACGCTTTCCACCACCACTTGTTGCACCTTGGCTTCTTAATCCAGTCCAACCTATGATGATGTAGCCGATGGAAAGCAGTAAGCTGCTCATTCCAACTCGTAATCCGGATTTCCAAGCTGTTTCTTTAGCACGTTTTTCAGCTGCTTCTCTTTCTTGAGCAATTTGAGTTAAGCGCTGATTCGCTAGTTGTTGTGGATCGCTTTGTTCGGCGATGAAAGTATCGAGTGCTTTAGGATCAGCCTTAAATTTCTTGAGTAAATCTTTCTGTTGTTGCGGAATGCTAGGATTTTCTATGGCTTGTTTGTATCTTGTTTCGTCTTTGAGCAGTTCGGAAAACTGAGTTCTGACTTGAGTTCTTTGTTGTTCGATCTGAGCTTTTGCTTGTTCGGTACTTAATCTTGCTTGCACCTGGGATAGTTCAGCTTTGACTCGGCTTTCTGCTTGTTGAGCGCTTGCGTTAATTTGTTGAACTTCGCGATCGCTAGCTTGTCGCACGTTGTTGAGGTGCAGTGGAAAAATCAGCAGAAATATCAATCCTAAGATGCTTGACAAAATTAATACAGGGAATCTCAAATCGATACCCGCAGGACTAGAATCATCAAAACTATCGACCCAATGTCCCGCGAATAACATACCCAAACCCACCAACGGTACAATTCCTCGGTCAACAAACGCAGTTGCTAACTGAATTTGCCATCCACTATTAGTTGGTTGGAAGGGAAATGAAAGTATTAAAATGTCAACTAAAAAGGACAAAATTAAGATTATCCCTACGACTTTCAAGGTACGGGAAGTATTTACAGTAGCCAAACGATTAACCATCTTTGTTTTAGTCTCGTATTCAATTACAACAATCGTCCTACATAAAGTTACTCGAATATTGCTGACAATACTCTAGCTACTGTTGATCAATAAAGTAGGTTCAATACAGGTGGAAATTTTAACACCTATGTTCGAGATTACACCACAGTAGCAAAGCTTATTTCAGGTGTCTTCGGCAAATCTTCGTATTGCAGGATACTAAGAATAGGGAATAGGGAATAGGGAATAGGGAATTTTATTGCTGATAATTAATTTGTTGCCAAATAGGCAAATCCTCCGATCGGTCAACATCAGCTAATATTTTCAAGTAAGCAACAGATAGATTCAGTTGCTGGGCAATATTTACAGTTTGTTGCAATACCGCTTCAGTTCCCCAGTCTATGTTAGTAAATAATTTTCCGATGGCACGGTTTAAACCAATTAGATAGTAGCCACCGTCAACAGCAGGACCAAGTAATAAATCGCAATCGGGTAGTTTTTTAAAGGCTTGTGCTAAAACTTCAGCATTGACACCAGGGCAATCAATACCGATGATAACTACTTTTTTGGCACCCAGATTAAAGGCATCCAAAAAAGAGTTTTCCATGCGTTTTCCTAAATCCCCTTCTCCTTGAAGTTGATAATTTAATTCTGTTCCCAACCAATTTTTCATTAATTGTAAATCGCCGTCTGCAAATCGAACTTCAAAAGATATTGCAGTCGATTTGCACAATTTTTTTACTTCAGATAAAGTATATTCCGTCATTTGTCGCTGGAGATTCGCAGCACCTTCGATTCCTAAAGCGGGTATCAATCGAGTTTTAGTTTTACCCGGTTGGGGATAGCGGGTGAAAATGATTAGGTGTTGTTCGCCGATTTTAGTTGAGAGAGACACGAAAGTTATTTGTAGCTATTGTAGGGTGTGTTAGCGACAGCGTAACGCACCATTATGATGAATGTGATTAACACCGGATTTATTTTGGAAAATGTAGAGACACGATATAATGACCTTTGGTCACGCTGCGCTAACGCGTCTCTACAAGTTGATTTGTGGGTAACTCAATCACAATATTTACCATCTCTAGGTCGATCGCGTTCCTTTGCGGTTCGCATTGCTCCTAAAATAGTCGAAACAATCACGCAACGTTTGGCTTTCCCGCCATTCTTGCCGGATAAAGTGACTCTTCCGAAGGGAGCTTTGGTTACAGTACCCATATAGTTAAACTGAATTTGTCTAAGGTTATTTTTCAAGGTTAAAGTTGTTTCGCTGTCTAAAACTACGTTTGAATCCAAATCATTCCAGTTAGCGTTGTTTGGGCTGAGGGTTTCTGGGTGAACAGCCCATTGGACAATACTTGTATTTTGTTTGATGCGAAGACTAAATTGCCAAGTAGATTTGGTTTTTTTGGCTTGACGTTGCGCGTCACGTAAACCGAGATAAATTTGATCGGAAGCACTATTGAGGCGACGATTATTTATAAAAGATATCCAAGAAGGAGCAGAAAAAGCAGCTAAGATTCCAACTGCTGTAATAACTACCAACATTTCAAGCAGAGTAAAGCCACTGCTAGAATTATTATTCCAGTGTTTGTTAAACATTTGATTTTTTGATAAATGCACCACACTGGTAGATGCGGTTAGTTCGAGTTGACTAATACCTGATAACTGAGGAAAATTAACCTCACCCCCATCCCCTCTCCTTATTAAGGAGAGGGGTGCCGGAGGCAGCGAGCGGCAGGTTTACCCTTCTATTTAAAAATAGGGGTGCCGGAGTCAGCGGCAAGGAAGTATTCCTTCCCCTCTCCTTGACAAGGAGAGGGGTGCCGGAGGCGGGGTGAGGTTTCAGTACATAACACACCCATTTTGATTTAACTTACCCTTGATATTTCTTCCTAAAATAACCGTTTTTCCACAGATAAAAAGGACTAATCAAGCTATTAATAAAAAGCTGCATTTCGCA
>JBHJOU010000095.1:0-2037 GCA_050329355.1 Rivularia sp. (in: cyanobacteria) | reverse complement strand
AATATCAACCTGATTTTTAAACTCCATTACTGATAGAGAATCAGGTGAAAGCTTCCGTACCAAATCAACATTAATCCGCAAACTCTCTTGACTAGGAAACCTTTGCAACTCATTCACATTCAAGCGCATAAAAGCCGATGGAAATTCTGTAGTTTTTCCGTTTTTCTCAAATGTCAAAACAACTATTTTGAAACGACTATCAACACCTTCAAAAATTTGTTTACGATTCTCCAGACAAAATAAACCAGTAACATGGGTTTGACTAAACAACATTTCTCGTAGTTGCTTAGTTCCCAAGTCGGTATAGATACCGCTAGGAATTACAATTCCGCATTCACCATTATTTCGGAGAAGATGAAAACATCTTTCTAAAAATAACTTGTAAAGATTAATATCTGTACCAGCTTTTTTACCGTTAACAATCGAAATTTGATTTTTATAATCTTCAGATGAACGATAATAAGCACTGACATAAGGATATTGACTTTGATATTTTAACCAAGCTGTTGCAATTTCCGGATTTACTAACAGTTGTTGCTGCTGTTTTTCAAAAGTCTTGATATCCATCTTATTTTTCGTCACCAAGTCGCTATATTCAGCAAAAAATTCTTTTGCTTGCGGTTTAAATATTTCCCATGGTGGATTAGTAATAATGATATCAAAACCACCGTTTTTTAAAACCTTATCAAAATGATAACCCCAATGAAACGGCTTTAAAACTTGAATATCCTTCGCAGTCAACGGACGTTTTTTTGCTTTCCCAGTCAACTGAACTTCCTCATATTTAATTTTGAGATTATTAAACTCATCCAATAATAAATTATTTAATTTTATTTGCGATTCCCGATTTAGTTTTTCGATATCTTTCTTCAAGATCGATAAATGGGAATCTTGAGAAGTTCCTTGTTGTTCTCCCGATTCAAAAGCACGTTTTTTATAAAGTTCAATCGATTGATTTTTCTCGTCTAATATCTTTTGATAATTTGCTGCTTTTAAAGGTTGTAATAAATTTCCTTGTACAGCAGAAGTCGGGTTTTTTTGAGAAACATGACTTTTAGAAAATGCATCTGCATCAACCTTAATCAACCCAATCAAAGAATTACCCGCCATAATATTAAAATCAATATTGGGCAAAGGTTCCAATTCATCGACATTATCAACAGAAGAAACTAAAGCTAAAAATAAACGCAATTTAGCAATCTCCGTTGCTTCTTCCATGATATCCACACCATAGAGATTATCGGTAACAATCCGCTTTTTAATAAAGTAAGGTAAGGATTTGTGAGCAATTTCTATATCTTGCAACCATTTTTTGATTGTCACATCGTCACTTAACTTAATTGTTCCAATCACAGCACTGTAAACAGAAATTAAAGTCTTTAAAGCCGCAACTAAGAAAGCACCCGAACCGCAAGCTGGGTCAAGGATTGAGAGATTCGGGATAATCTCTTCAACCAATAAACGACAGACTTGTCCATCGAGATTGATTAGTAAATCGTTGATATCTTCAAAGGGTTGATAATTATCTGATAAAGACTGATTTACCTTATCTACAATCAGTTTGTGAATTGTTCTCTCACAGAGATATTCAGTTATCTGAGGACGTGTATAATAAGCTCCGAAAGCCTTTTGGTTAATGTATTTCTCGAATATATAGCCTAAAACATCAGGATTAATCTCATCATCCTTACCTCCGGGTGTATCGTCCAAATTCCACGAATAGCGAGCAAATAAACCTAAAACCTTTTCAAAAGCTTCATCCGCAATGGAAATATCATAATCTTGCTCAATACGGTGTTTGAGAAACAATCCACCATTGAGATATTTAATCTTTCCTACTAGAGACTCTATAGACTTATCTCGATCAATTTCTGGTTTCGCAAAACTTTCAAAAAACAAAGCTTGGAGAAACTCTTGATAAAAAAGATTCTTTCCTCGTTGTTTACTATTTTCCAGTTTATTGTGCAGATAATTAGTATCTTTATTATCAATAAAACCCTTTCGCTGAAGGAAATAAACAAACATCAAACGGTTAAG
>JBHJOU010000446.1:0-6356 GCA_050329355.1 Rivularia sp. (in: cyanobacteria) | reverse complement strand
ATGATAAGACTTGCCATAGAACCAACCTTCAACCGTTTTTGAATTATAACCAGTTAACGCTGATAATGTTGCCGTGCAAGCTTTCATATAACCATGAGGATTTCGTTCGCCATTGTAAGGAATCTCAACTCCTGGGTGAATAATTGGTATCCAAAATAAGCACCACTCTTGTGGTGTCATTGGTTCTAGAAGTGCAAATAATACCTGTTGAAAGTCGGGTTTATTCTGGGTTCGTAGCAATATAAATTTTACGAACCAACGAGGAATTTTCTTAGTGTTCGTTTGCGGCTGTTGACGACATTGCATATTATTTTTTTTTATGAATGATTGTTTTATTTAGTCATACTTATTTAAGTGCCATTAATTATTAATTAAAGGCGAAGGTATTGTTTTAACAAACGTAAATTTCAATTTAAAAAGGAATTTCTTGCTCTTTGTAATTAGGATGAGATACTTTCAAATCACAAATAAAAGCAGTTAGGGCATGAATTCCTGTATATAGCGTTCCACTTTTTGTTTGATATCCTGCTTCACTCCAACCATTCCAGCCAAAATATTCTCCAATAGAGCCAAACTCAGCAATCACTGAATTTGATTTCGATTTCTGCTGCAATTCTTCCTGCTGTTTCCTGCTATGTGCTTGAAGTTGAGTTAATTGCTGCTCTTTCTGTGAGAGCACGTTATTTAAGCGCTGAACTTCTAAGGTGAATGGCTCGATAGTTTTCTCCAACTCCTTGTTAACCACCTTCGCAGCCTGCTTGTTAAGCGTATTTCCCCAGCTATCTTTATTGGAATCTTCAAGAGCTTTTTCTAAATCTTTTATTCGTTGTTGGAGTTGGTTATTTTGATCTACCAAACCGCGCACGGACTGCAATTCGTTTTCTTTAGCTGTTAATTGCTCGATTAGTTCATGTTTAGCTTGTTCCATCTGAGTCGCGTGTTTTTGAGCAGCAATTATTTCCTCTTTTGCTGCTAAGAGCGCTGCATCGCGGATTTCTACAAACCGTCCCAGTTCTTCTTCTGCTTTTTCTTTCTCTCGTTGCGCTAAAGCTTCAGCTATTTTTTGTTCGACTTGGGCTGGTGTAAACATATGCTTTGGAGAAGCTGGCTTTATAGCTGTCTTTGAAGATTCTGGTTGAATTTGATGGGGCTTGAATAGCTGTTTTACATCCATTCCTTGAGAAACTGTGTGGTCAAGCAACACCCAAAAATCATTGTTCCATTCGGAAATGATTATTCCGCTATAACCAGTCCAACCCCTGTCGTCACTTTTTACTACAATTCTCATTCCGGGACTGAGTTGAAGAGGAGATGTAGGTTGTTCGTTCAAAGAAGAATTTTCTTCTGTACTTCTTACTCCCTGCTCCCTTACCTTCTGAACTTGTGCGGCTGTTATATGTGACGATAGCACTAGCTCCTTTACCAAATCATGGCTAACTTTCGTTAGCTGACGTAACGCTGATACGCTCCATTTTTGGACGTTTTGACAGATAAGACGTTGCATCCTTGAAGGCAATTTCTCAAACCATGCATAAATCTCCATCGCGCTTTTAGCAAAATAACGCGAAGAACCAAAGTCATCAGATATCAGCCATTGTTCAAATACTTTCTTACCATTTGGACAATGGGCAATACAGTCATAATATAAATCCCACAAAGCTTTACCGCTTCCTAGCAAGCCATCAAAGGTTTTACGAACGAAACCAAGAAAGTTTCCAAGAGTCGATTTTGCCTTATTTTGTAAATCTGGTTTAGAAAATCTTGCGTAATCAAACGTGTACGCTAGTGCAAAAGGCGCAGTTGTGTTCATAATAGAGATAGATGTTCCGAATAAGAGATAAATGTCTTTTTTAGAGATGTTTCTTTCTATTTGGATAAACCAAGTCCTCCGTTTTGATTGCGAGTCGTGGCGGGGGACTTTGGTGTTTAAAACCAAGTTGCAAACCCTCTTGAAGCAATGCTTAAATGCAATGCTAGGAGGTTTTTTGCGTTTATATTTAGATTTTATCACTTAGTCACGCATTCACTCGGTCACTTAATATTCTGTAACATTAAATTTATGCCTAGAAAAAGTAGAACCGAAAGGCTTAATCTGTCGATGGAAGAAAAATTAAAGCGGCGTTTTAATACCGTATGTACCTGGAAAGGAGTGAACATGAGTGATGTTGCTCATGAGTTAATTGAAAAGTGGGTTGAGGAGAATGCACCACCAGGTCTTCTTAGCCAAGAAGAAGATTCAGATGGGAATAAAAAAAGTTAAGTCGTCTTGTTTATAGCTAAATTAGATGATTAAGTTAAAAATGCTTGCGGGGTAAAAAATATCTCTATGCTAAATCCTTTCTCACCAACACTACCGAACGGAAATAGTTTCCGTTCGGTAAGATATGAATATTAATATAAGTATTGCTCCTATTAAAACAATTGTTTGTCAGTAAAAATGGATACAAATAAACAACTGCTATATTAAAATACACTTCACTATATAGCGTAATTAAAGTTGGGAGCAATAGTGAGTGGAAAGCAGTACAGTAGGAAACCGTTGGGCATTTTTAGTTGGAGTAAATCGTTATAGTGACCCTAACTTTGGTAGGTTAAAGTTCTGTGTCAATGATGTCAAAGCTTTAGAACAAATTCTTAATTACTTGGGTTATCAAGCAGTTTGTCTCCACGATGAATTGAACTCGGATGACCATCGATTTCCGACCCGTGATAATGTCGAAGCTGAATTAAAAGGACTTTGCAGTCAAGTCGCACCTGATGATTTACTTTGGGTGCATTTCGCTTGTCATGGTACGCAGTTAGATAAGGGGAATGGTAAAGAACCCGTATTAATTGTTAGGGATACCAGACAGCATTTATTAGAAACACGCTCTCTACCTGTCGCAGAAGTTGAAAAAATTATGAAAGGTAATGGAGCGCGTCGGCTAATATTAACCTTGGATGCTTGTCATACTGGTATTGACATTGGTAGAGATTTAACTGACCCTGAGTTCATCAAAAATGTTTACGACTTAGCCCAAGGGTTCGCTTTGATTGCAGCGAGTACGGCAGAGCAAAAAGCATTTGAGCTAAAAGACAAGCAGCATGGTGTATTTACATATTATTTGTTGCAGGGGTTAACTAATCATACTAACCCTGATGGTAATTTTGTTACAGTTAACGATTTGAAGAATTATGTGTTGAACGAGTTGCGTAAATGGAACGTCAAGGAAAGTTTGACACAGGAGCCGACTGCTCGTACTGAAGGATTAGGTGATATAATCCTTGCTGACTATCGTAAGTACTCCAAGCCGGAATTGCAGGGAGTAAAAGAAACTGCATCGTCAAGCAGCGATGGAAGTAAATTGGGTGCGCGAAATGATTCTACTTCCAATAAGTTGAGTAGAGTAAAGCTCATAGAACAACAGGAGTTAGAAGCAGAATTGGCAAGTTTGAGCGAACAGTATACTGCGGTAAACAAACAGCGCAATCAAACAAAAGACGAACGCGATCGCCTACTTTTGAAAAAACAAGCCTCGGATTTATTAAACCAGATGAAAGAAGTTGAAGTTAAATTACAGCAACTTGATTAAGGTTATTATTAGATGTCCAGAGTTATTAATATTCAAAAACAAGAGCTTGAGGAGGAACTTGCTTTTTTTACTGCACAGTATACTGCGGTAAATAAACAGCGCAGACAAACAAGAGATGAACGCGATCGCTTGCTGTTGAAAAAACAAGCCGACGATTTATTAGAGCAAATGCAGCAAGTGGAAGAAGAGTTAGGAGAATTAGAAAATTCACAAAATGACTGCAACCAAATTTATCGAAGCATCCAAGAAAATCTTCCTCAAATAGATTTTCGTAAAGCAATGCACATGATCGATATAATCAACAATCAGTTTCAACGTGATGTTGGAGCAGCTTTTTTCTTGTTAGAAGACAGTTATTCGATGGCAGGAGAGCTATTAATTTATAAAATTAGAGAAGGTTTAAAAAGTACAACTCGCAGCCTTAAACATATTAAAGTTGAGATAAGTTCTAATAATAGCTTCGATGAATTTGGGTTGCTCGCAAGTATTGGTGGCTATTTAAGTATATCTCTCACGGATAATAATAATTTGATAGATTGTGTAAATTTAATAATTCAAACAATTTGTCAATCTCTTCAAAGTGGGAGTGTAATTTTTCTAGAGATTAAGAAATGGGATTGCTTACCTTACCAGCAGAAAGTTTTATCTTGGTTTATTGAAGATTTTTGGTGCAGTTTAATTCACGAATGCCAGGTGGTAGCTACACAAAAGCAGTTATTACGAACTAAGTTTATAGCTATTATTGATTCGGAATCAAAGCTGGCTCCAGAATGCAAGCAATTACCTTGTTACTGTACTCAAGATGACTTTACTCATACAAAAATACTGACACTTCCTTTAAATGTATGGGAATTAGAAGATATTGCAACATGGTTGGAATATTATTCTGGTCTTTCTGAACCACAAATCAATTTAAAAGCTAAACAAATTCACCAAAAAACTATGAATGGTATTCCGAGAATGGGGGTAGATGTAGCGAAGCTGTCACCAGGGGCAAGATAGGCTGAAAGTCTTATTCTGATTTACTTTCAGGCTAGAAAATTTCAATAAGAATCTACACTGATACTTTTAGATACATTTACCCCAACTCACTCAGCAACCTTTCATTGATATCAAAGACGGTTCTATACATCAAACATGTAATTAATAGTAGAGGACGCAGTTGTCAATTTTCCTCATTAGGATATTACATACTTATTAAAACGCTTAGATAAGGTATAGGACTGTGCATCGAAAACTTGCGGAACTAATAAATCTGTGTAGAAAACCCACTATCGAGCTACTTAGAGAGGCACTTTTGTGCAGGCAAGAATTTTCTGAAGCTGAGAGTAATTTTATTACATATATGGCTGGATTTTCTCATCGTGAATTTGCAGAAAGTTTATTTTCAGATTTTAATTTATCCTTCTTAGAAGGGACTTCGATATTTTTTGATAAATCAAATAATAAGTTTCATTTCAAAATATTATTAAATGACCAGTATCTTCACTGTAGCAAGTTACATATGGGAAGGATAGAGCGTGATTACAACTCTTTGGGTTCGGATTTTTTTTGGAGTAAAATGGAATTTAGGGATAAAGATGGTTTATACATCGATAGCCTTGGAAAGCAGTTACGCGGATGCTCTAGAGAACAGGTCAGAGCCTACATTGCACAAGGAACATCAGGTATATCTGAAAACGTGGTGTCTTACCAAAGAGATTTGCAAGGTTATCGGATGGTTACTCATTTCGTTAAAGCCGCTGAATTTAACACAGATATTAATGTGAAAACTGTTTTCAGCAGGGTTACAGCGTGCATTTTTGCAAATGAGGAGGAAACAAGCTTCCGTAATTTGTCGCTTTATCAATTTTACAACCGACCTGAACTATACCCGCTACTAAAAAATATATATTGGTACGTCATAGATTCCATACAGATAGAAAGAGTTAGAGATTTCCTGCATAAAATTGAGGCCGATTTTAAACTAATGCAATACGATGTAAAGTACGACTATCTTCAAGAAGTACTACCTGAAATTGAGACGATGGTATTAGAAAATATTAGAAAGTCTTTTTCGTAGTGCATTTGAACTACAATTATTAAAAAGGTTAGATATAGCTCGGATGTCACAATGCGGCATTATAAGCCTGTAAGTATTGCTGGTAGAGGGTTTGTTTATAATAGTCATTTCATAGTTTTGGCTCATTTCATAGTTTTGGCAGTTTTAACAGACGATTTATAAGCAGAACCACACACTGGGCAAAAACGATGTCTTAACGACAACACTAACTCTCCGCAATTGGCGCAGTTAGCCCGGATTGGTGTACCGCAAAGATAACAAAACTTGGCTTTGACATTACTCCACATCGGGTCAACCGCTGCTCCAGGATTCCAACACTGGGGGCAAAACTTAATGCCTTGAACTTGTTTAACCTCTTCTCCCTTACTTACGGCTTCAAGATACTCAGTAGGTACACCCAACGCGATCGCAAGACCTTGAAGAGTCCTGCGATTAATTTTGACTGTAAGCCCCCGCTCGATCTTCCCCACAGAACGCCCATGTATACCAGCAGCATCCGCTAACTCAAGCTGAGTCAAATTGAGTGCTTTTCTAATCCGTGACACATAATCAGCAAGGGATTCTCCGGAATTGGGAGTTTTAAAAGTATCCATAAAAAGCTGTTATAGCAACCGCCAAGTGGGTTAGGACGTAAAATAGATGAAGAAGTAATTAGTTTCTACATTTATATGGCAAACCCTTACAGTTATGATCTGCGACGAAAAGTAATTGAGGCAATTGAA
>JBHJOU010000356.1:0-4766 GCA_050329355.1 Rivularia sp. (in: cyanobacteria) | reverse complement strand
CCAGCAACTTTGAAAAGTTGGTCAAAATTTTGTCTGAAAAAAGAAGTTTCACCAACAGAGTTTGAAAACAATCCACAATTAGCACGTCAAATTATTAGTTGTATTACACAACGAGAGTTAAAAGGACAATTGGAAGCTACCAATAATAATGAAACACAAGCCGTGCTTGGTACTGCCTGTTGGTGGATGACTGGTAAATACAAAGGCTGTGATCGTGGTTTTAGTGCAGATTATGTGAAAAAAGTTTTGGGTTATTACCAGAAACCGAGTAAGTAAATTTTGTTAAGGGACGGGCAAAGATGCCCATCCCACAAAAGTCTTCAGAGTATCTTGTCATCATCAACAGCTTGAGAAAAATCATCACTGAGCGGCAAATTTCTCCCAACCCTCTCAATCACTTTCGGCAACCGCTTCTAATTCCTGCTCATTTACGACCATAAAACTACCATCTCGCCAGTTATCAGCAACGCTTTTAATAAAACTAGCTAAGGGAATAGCAATTAATAATCCTAATACTCCTAAAAGTTTTGCTCCTATTAATAATGAAATAACTACCCAAACAGGATTTAGACCCGTAAAATTGCTTAAAATACGCGGCGCAATAAAATTGTAATTAAATTGGTCAATAGCTACTGCTACACTTAAAACTTCTACTCCCAACCAAAAGTTTTTCAAGCCTACTAATAAACTTACTAAAGTAATACCGATACCCGTACCGAAGGGAAATAAAGCAAAAAATCCAATCACCAACGCGAACAATAAATTTAAAGGAACTCGCAATCCTACAAAAGCTAAGGTCAACCCCGTTGCAAGTATAGTCGCTAAAGTCGCTTGTCCGATAAAGTAATTCTGGAAATCTTCCCGTAAAGAATCGCTTACCTGTTTGGCAATATGTTGCGGCAACCATTTGAGAATTCCTTCCCAAACGCGATCGCCATTTAAAATCATGTACAAAGTCAAAACTGCTGTCAACAAAATATTGAGAACACTGCCGATTGTATCGAAGGCTAAGCCGATTATTCTACCGCTTAAATTTTGAATTCGATTCGATATTTTATCAAGCAAATCGGGAAGTAAACCACTATGGTTAATTGGTAACTGTTGAGTTGCAGCCCAATCTTGCAGAGCTTGTAACTGTTGTGTACCAGAGTCAATCCAAGCTGGCAATATATTTATCAGTTCATTAACCTGTTCGATAATTAACGGTAGTACTGTAATCCCAAAACCTCCAAGTATTACAACCGCCAACAGCAGCACTCCGACTGTTGCTAAATTGCGTTCTACTCCTCGTCGTTGGAAAAAACTAATTGGGTATTCTAAGACAAAAGCTAGCAGAATTGCAGCAATTACAATACTTACCAACGGTTGAAGATATTTAATAACTCCAAGTAATACCCAAATATTCAAAATAAATAAAGGAAAAGCTAATCCTAAGCTTAACCATCGCGGCAATTTGAAAGCTGATTGCATAGCACCGTGAGTCCACAATAGTTATTAGTTTATTGTGGTTTTGGGTTATTAAACCAGTTCAAGGGCATACTTTTTGCTTTAGAAATTGATCATTGGGCATGGAACAATCATCATTCGTCGCGTTTTTAGTACAAGTATCTCTAACACCCTGACAAATTTTGATCAAAACCCGACTTTTCTTCCGGCATTAAAGATTCTTCAGAGATAGTTTTTTTAAGCGTCAAATTCATGTTTTATCTGTTTTTCTATATTCACAAAACAGATTAATTGTCAATGCAAGTATTTATTAACCATCTTTTTAGTATGATAAATCACAGCAATATTTACATCGCTTCATATTGACTTGGGCTATTTTTCAGTAGTTGATCAATCTTGTAGTATGTAAATGATGTAAATATCAAGTTAATTGCTATCTAATAGAGGGTTTATTAGTCAAATTTCTGAAAAGTGTTGAAAAGTAAATAAACTGCTTCCCTAAGCATATAAAACGTATATTACACCAAAATGGCTTGTAATCTCGTTAATTAATTGAGAATTCTGTCAATAAAAAATTTTATGTAAACTTGAGTAACGGGTTTGTGAAGGAATATGAATACAGAAGTTTAATGAGTTAAGGCATTTTGGGAAAGTTTTGATTATGTGAAAGAGATTTTGGGTTATTGATTATTAGAGTCGAAAGATTGCGATAGGCGAAACCTTGCCCGAAGGGATGGCAATATTGAGCTTCTGACGTTAAATAATCTAATAATGTTAAAAGCCCAGCCATAAAGACTGAGCTTTTGATAATTAGTGGGGCCATAGTTCCCCAGTTTCGTTATAAAAATTGGCTATAATTTGTCAAGCTGATTATTACTTCCACACCATTTATATCTATTCCGGAAGAAATCAAAATTATTTTTTGAGAGTTGTTAGGAATTGAAATTATATTCCTAATTACCAATTACCAATTCCCGATTACCGATTTCATAAAATCCAACAAAATTTGCTGATGTACAGAACCAAGGGGTCTGACTTCTCCTGCAACAGCGGAATAACAGCAACCGTTGCGAATATCTTCGGGAGTGAGTAAATCCATGTCCCAACCTTCAGTGAGAACTAATTGATTTAAATCAACTTCTAGAAGTGCATGAAAAACATGACGTACTGCGGTTTCCGATTTATAACAGCCAAATTCATAAATTTTTGCAGGTAGAGTATAGTTAATTTCTTCTAAAACTTCTCGTCTGACTGCGACTTCTGGAGTTTCACCCGGTTCGATATGTCCACCGAAAAATGCCCAATAACCGGGATAAACAATTGTAGGGATATTATCGCGCAACTGCATTAAAAATTTGTTGTCTCTATAGAGGATTGCAATTGCAACGTGATGAATCTGTTGATTATTCATAAATAATTACAATTTATATTTGTCAAAATACTGGTTTTAATTATTACTTTTCTTCTAAGTAAAATTCTCCTAATTCTGCCCCAGATATGGGAATACTTTCGTATCGAGGTAATGCCTTGACTACAACTTTATCTCCTAATTTCCAATCTTTTTGATTAGTTAGCAGCCAAACTTTGCCAGTGGAGTCACCTATCTGATACATTTGTTGTTCTAGCAAAGGTACTTTTCTTTCTACCTTGCCTTGAACATAAACAGGAGTATTGTTGTTTTTTTGGGGTTTTAGTTCGCCGATCGCAGTTACATTAATGCCAATGGCATTAATTCCGTATTCGCTCAAATTATTGCAACCGAGTAGTCCCGATAGCATTAAAGGAGCTAATCCCAAACGCAATATCCATAAATTTGGAAAAATTTTTGTTCTAACTCGTTGCATTGTAGGCAGCATATTCCGAAAATTAACTGTCAGTGCTTGGTTCGTCGTAATTTTTATATACATAGTTCCCAATAATACTAACTTCTTGAGAAAAAAATCTATTCTCGCTTCACGGCAAACTATCTGAGAAGATAAATAATGTGGTGAATGCCGTGACCTATTTACGTTATAAAATTTGCTCATGGAAACAAAAACAGCAAAACTGCTTGATGGTAAAGCTTATTCGTTAAAGATTCACGAACAACTTAAATCGGCGATCGCGCAATTAGAATCTATTGTGGGTCGTCCTCCAGGTTTAGCGGTGTTGATGGTTGGTGACAACCCCGCGAGTGCTGCTTACGTCCGCAACAAGGAACGAGCTTGTGAATCGGTGGGTATTGCTTCATTTAATCGACATTTCCCCAGGGAAACTAGTTTTAGCGAGCTTCAGTCCGTTATTCATAGCTTAAATGATCACAAACGAGTCGATGGGATTTTAGTACAGTTACCCCTCCCCTCTCATTTGGATAGTGTGGCTCTGTTACACCAAATTGCTCCCGAAAAAGATGTTGATGGACTGCATCCGCTAAATTTGGGACGATTATTAAGGGGTGAATCGGGTTTACGTAGCTGCACTCCTGCGGGGGTGATGCGTTTGTTGGAGGAATATTCTATATCCTTAGAAGGAAAACACGCGGTAGTATTAGGACGTTCGATTTTGGTCGGTAAACCAATGTCGATGATGCTCTTAGAAGCAAATGCCACCGTTACTATTGCTCATTCGCGTACTCAAAACTTACAAGAGATTACCAAAAATGGCGATATTCTCATCGCTGCGGTAGGGATTCCCCAATTAATTACTGCCCAAATGGTCAAAAAAGGCGCAGTTGTGGTAGATGTGGGGATAAACCGCATTACGGATCAAAACGGTAAAAGTCGTTTAATCGGTGATGTCAATTTTGAGGAAGTTGCAACCGTCGCCAATTTCCTTACCCCAGTTCCCGGTGGTATCGGACCGATGACTGTTGCCATGTTGTTACAAAATACAGTTAACAGTTATCAGTTATCAGTGACCAGTTAATAGTTAAGTTTAAATAAAATAAGGAAACTTAGAATGGTTACAGCAGATAATTTACGGAAAAATTCACCCGAATCAAAAACCATAGAGTTCGATTTATCGGCTTATCTCAAGGAACGACAAAAGCTTGTAGAAACTGCTTTGGATAAATCGATTGAGATTGTTTATCCCGATAAAATTTATCAAGCAATGCGCTATTCGCTTTTAGCTGGAGGTAAGCGCTTGCGTCCGATTCTGTGTATTGCTACTTGTGAAATGACTGGTGGAAGTATTGAAATGTCTTTGCCGACAGCTTGCGCTTTGGAGATGATTCACACCATGTCTTTGATTCATGATGACCTGCCAGCAATGGATAATGATGATTACCGTCGGGGTAAATTAACCAACCACAAAGTATATGGCGATGATGTGGCAATTCT
>JBHJOU010000534.1:0-12256 GCA_050329355.1 Rivularia sp. (in: cyanobacteria) | reverse complement strand
GGATTTCACGGATTTTATTCCCAATTACCGAACACGGATTTCAAGGGATTTCACGGATTTCACGGATTTTATTCCCAATTACCCATTACCCATTACCCATTACCCATTACCTATTCCCTCCTCTTGTTTGCTTTCTTCATCCAAAACAAATTCTTCTGTTTGAACTATAAAGGGTAGATCGGATGCAACTAAACCACGCTTAATTCGTTCTGGTGTTTCTGAAAAAACTATGAACAAAGGATATATGGCATTAGTTCCTTCAGTTAAAATATGACTGTGACGCAAAGGCATCAGCCATTCGTAATCTTTATCCAACCATACTTGAGTTTGTCGCCATCTTTTTAAAAGATCAGAAAAATCCTCGTCGGGATGATGGATAAAAACAATAATTTCCACCCCTGTTTTAATTTTCCATTCTGGATCGCACATCAAAATTGCTAAATCACAAGGTAGACAGGTTGTTTGTGGTAAATTTGTTTCAGTTTTACGAATGCGGATAATTGGTAGAGGAATAGTAATTAAACTTTCCCAGGGACGACGTAAACTAGGAATCATCTCTAAATAAGGACGGTGCTGTTTTAAAAGAGTTACAGCAGCAGAGCGATCGCTATATTCCGTCAAGCTAATTTCGTAATCAGATTTTTGTACAGACATAATTAATTTTGGATTTTAAATTTTAGATTTTGGATTAATAAGGTAATGTAAGTTTGACCATAATCACAGAAGTCGGGTTTTTAGAATATAAATACCCGTAACATCGGAAAATTCTCATAAAAACCCGACTTCTTACACCACGAAAAGTTATCAATTATCTAGTTTATTTGGTAACTGATAACTGATAACTGATAACTGATTATTAACCCAAGTCTTCAAAGACTTTAAACATAGGTAAATACATCGACAGCAAAATTACAGCAACCATACCACCAATAACCACAATCATGACTGGTTCTAAAACACTAGTAAGAGCTTTTACTGCTTGTTCAACTTCATCTTCGTAAAAATCGGCAACCTTCATTAACATTGCATCTAATTCCCCGGTTTCTTCTCCGATGCTCATCATTTGAATTGCCATAATCGGAAATACATTTTCTTTTTGTAAAGCAATACTAATCATCCCACCTTGTTGAACTTCATTTCTTGCGGCATCAATAGCGTTAGCAATTATCTGGTTTCCTGATGTATCTCGAACAATTTCTAAAGAGGTTAAAATAGGTACCCCAGAACGAGTCAAAGAACCAAAAGTACGGCTAAATCGAGCAATAGATGATTTTTGAATTAAATCGCCGAACAAAGGTAATTTTAAAGAAAGACGGTCGATGGTTAATTTACCAACAGGAGTTTTATAATACTGGTCAAAAGCTATTTTTAATCCTACGCAACCAGCAATAATAACGAAAAGCCAATAACTTGTCAGAATACTACTTATCCATAACATGAATTGCGTCAAAGCTGGTAATTCTGTTCCCAAATCTTTAAAAATAGCGGCAAAAATTGGGATAAGAAAAACTGTCATCGCAACAAAGATTGTGACTGCTAAAAAACCGACAACAGTAGGATAAGACATTGCCGATTTGATTTGGTTTTGCAGTCTAGCTACATCTTCTAATAATTTAGCTAAGCGATTAAGAACTTCATCCAAAACACCACCGACTTCACCAGCTTGAATCATGCTGACATATAAACCATCAAAACATTGAGGATGTTTTCGCATTGCATCAGAAAGATTAACCCCATTTTGCACTTCGCTACTAATATCTAAAAGTGCTTCTTTGAGTTTAGGATTGCTACATTGTTCAGAAAGCACTCCTAAGCTTCTGACAATTGCGACTCCTGCATTTGTCAAAGCCGCAAATTGACGAGAAAATATCGCTTTATCTTTAACCGAGACTGTAGCAAGCTTAGTTTGTAATTTTGTGATGTCAAGAGCATCAGCGAGATCAAAACCTTTAAATTGTTGTAAGTCTTGGATGACAAAACCTTGTTGTCTTAACTGACTACGAGCTTGTGCCATTGAGTCAGCAACAATTTTTTCTTGTTTCGATTTTCCTACTGAATCGCGAACGCGAGCGACAAAAGTTGGCATAATTTATATAGTTTAAAATTCAAAACTTTTCAAAATAACAAAAAATTAATTTGTTTGATAAAAGATACTTAGTAGTTAGTACAAAGTCATAACTAACTACTAGTAAATTTGTGGATAATTAATGTTTTGCAGCAAGTTTTCCATTTGTGGGTGCTGCACCAATTAAACGTTGAATTTCATCTGGTTTAGTGGTTTTTGACATTGCGGCTTCAAAGGAAATAACTCCTGCTTTCACATAATCAGCAAGAACTTTCTCTAAAGTTTGCATTCCTAATTTTGCCCCAGTTTGAATTGCTGAATAAATTTGAGATGTTTTACCTTCGCGAATCATATTAGAAATAGCAGGAGTAATCACCATAATTTCTTGAGCCATTACTCGACCAAATTCATTAGGTTTGGGGTTTTTCTTAGATACTAAAGTTTGGCTAAATACTGCAACTAAAGAGTTAGATAACTGTACGCGCACCTGAGTTTGTCTATCTGCGGGAAAAACGTCGATAATTCTATCAACGGTTTGTGCTGCGGAAGAAGTGTGCAAAGTACCGAATACTAAATGACCAGTTTCTGCTGCGGAAATAGCGAGGGAAATTGTGTCTAAATCGCGCATTTCTCCAATCAAAATAATATCTGGATCTTCACGTAAAGAACCTTTTAAAGCATTCGCAAAACTTTTTGTATCTTCACCAAGTTGACGTTGATGAATCAGGCTTTTAACAGGCTCATAAACAAATTCAATCGGGTCTTCAATTGTTAAAATATGTTCTGCTTTGGTACGATTGATTAAATCAATCATTGCCGCCAAAGTAGTTGTTTTCCCAGAGCCTGTGGGACCTGTTACTAATATCATTCCTTTGGGTTTATCGCACATTTCTCGAACAACATCAGGTAAACCCAATTTGTCAAAATTAGGAATTTTAGAACTTAATGCTCGTAAACAAGCAGCATAGGTACCGCGTTCTTTATAAACATTGACGCGAAAACGTGCTAATCCTTTGACACCGTAAGAACAGTCTAATTCCCAAGTTTGTTCGAGGATTTTACGTTGGGAATTATTCAACATACTAAAAATTAATCTTTGACATTGATCAGCACTTAAAGCTTCATCACCGAAGGGTGTAAGTTTACCACTAATCCGAAAATAAGGAGGTAAACCAGCGGATAAATGCATATCCGAACCTCCCAGTTCAATCATTTGTTCCATCAAATCTTCAATCATCATTTCCATTTTTTTATCCTTTTATATTTGAAAGTTGACAGTGGACAGTTGTGATTTATCAAATTACTCACTCCTCACTCCTAACTCTTAATTCCTAACTCCTAACTCCTAACTCCGTTAGTCTTGAAAGCGTGATGTCATACAGTAAGGACAATCCAACCATTCTGGCTGCAATTGAGCATCGCAATTTCGACAAGTTAAACCACTTTTACGCTTAGCTTTCAACTCTGCTTCCAAACCTGTATCGGTAAAGGTTACACGTTCCACTTCTTCGAGGGTGGTAGCTCCTTGACGCACTAAATCTAAGCTGTAAGCAAGTAGAGTTTTCATTCCTTCTTCTACTGCTGCTTCTTTAATTAATTCTGTGGGTGCTTCTTCATTGATTAAAGTCTGGATGCGTTCGGTAATTCTCATCACTTCGTAAACACCGGAGCGTCCTTTGTAACCAATACCGTGACATTTTTCACAAAGGGTATTATTCGCTTTGGCTTCTTGAATTTGCTCGATGGTTAGAGTATTGGCTTTGTAAAAGGTGACATCAGCTTCTTGGGATGCTGACAAACCATAACGTGCAAGTTCTTGCTGAGTTGGTTTGTACTCAATACGACACTCAGAACATACGCGACGCATCAGACGCTGTGCCAGAACTCCAATCAAGGAACTGGAAATCATGAAAGATTCAATACCCATTTCTCCCAAACGGGCGATCGCGCCGGGAGCATCGTTGGTATGCAGAGTGGTTAATACTAAGTGACCTGTTAATGCCGCTTCAATAGCTGTTTTTGCAGTTTCTTTATCTCTAGTTTCACCTACAAGTAGTACATCAGGGTCTTGTCGTAAAAATGCCCGTAAAGCAGTACCGAAATCCAGTCCTTTTTCCCGAATTACCTGCACCTGCGTAATTCCCGGTAAACTATATTCTACTGGGTCTTCTACTGTACTGATATTAATATCGGGGGAATTTCTTTCGGCAAGTGCGGAATACAGAGATGTTGTTTTACCAGAACCAGTGGGACCTGTAACTAGAATCAACCCAAAAGGACGGCTAACCATGTCCTGAACAATGCGTAAGGTCTCCGGGTCGGTAATTAATTTATCCAGCCCTAGTTGAGTTGAGGAATTATCGAGAATCCGTAAAACTACTTTTTCACCGTAGCGACTAGGTAAAGTATTTACCCGAAAGTCTACTTTGCGTCCTTCAAACATCCGGCGGATACGTCCATCTTGAGGGAGACGACGTTCCGCGATATCTAAGTTGGCAATAATTTTGAAACGAGCTGTAATTGCCGGAATGATTTTCTTTGGTAAAGGGTCAAAAGCTTGACTAAGTACACCATCCTTACGAAAGCGAATGCGTAGGTTTTCTTCCTGGGGTTCGATGTGAATATCGGAAACCGCTTCATGTAATGCTTTGGCGAGAATTCTATTTACTAAGTTGATAATAGGGGCATCCTCAGCACCCTTCATAGCAGAACCCAAGTCAGCTTCTGCGTCATCAGGAGCATCTTCTAGATCAAGATTATCCAGATTTTCTAAATCTTGATTAATGTCGGTAAACTGTTCCTTTTCTATATGCTTTTGTTTAACAGCCATTTCATCCAAAAATTGGTTGATTAGCTGTTGATAGTCTTCTTGGGTGATCACCATTCTTTGCAACCCGAAGCCTTGCGGACGCAAAATCCGATTCAGATCATCGGAAGCCTCAAGATTATCTGGATCTACCATTGCTACCAACACGTAAGGAGGATTTTGATCTTCGTGTTTTGACAATGGAATTAGACGATGACGACGACAAATATCCACCGGGATAAGAGTTTCAATTAAGCTTCCTACCGAAGTCGCGCCGACTTGGTTAACTTCCGGATCGAGAAATTCGACACCGTAAAGAATTTTAAGTTCAAATAGCTGTTGCTTTTTGTATTCTCTAAGTAGCTCAGGCGATAGTTGTCGCCCTGCAATTGATTCGATAACCTCAGTTAAAGGTCTACCGGATTTGCGGCTTTCTATAAGTGCCTGCTTCATCTGACTGTTATCCACAAAGCCAGATTGAACCAGTTTGTTACCAAAAGGCGAGAATTCCGATCTGACACTCAGAGCGGTACTGCGCCTTTGTTGTGACGAATAAGTCATATATTGAGATAATGGATGCTGCACAAACCTATGGTTCAAGTATTCCCAAGCAGGGGTGCAGAATTTTCATCCAAACCAAGAAAACTTCGCTAAAATTTTTTTTAAGCTCAAAAATCACCTTCTTGGCAAAAGGTCAAGGATTTCTAATTGAGTTTTTTGATGACTTATGATCCTATAGGTAGCTCTTGCTGATCAACTACCGCCCATAGTAGTAATTTTGGATGTAAATGGTGTTTTTGAAAAAAAAAGCAGTAATGATAGTTTTAAATTTAAATATAGATAAATTTAAGTGGATTTTCTAATACAGGCAGGCAATTTATAGGTAATAAATTCCTAAAAATAAGCGATTAGTAAGAAAGTCATCATTCCGGTTCAGCATTTGTGATAATACATGACGGTGATACCACATAGGACAGAATATTCTGGCAAAGAAATACGCCGTTTTTATCCCCCAGAGTGATTGAATGTTTAAGCTGGTATTTTATAAGGTGGTGAAAACTACCCTGTAAACTATTTCCAAATGGTTAGAGAATAATGACTGAATATTAACAGCAATGCTATTCGGTGAACAAACAGAGGTAAATCAAGTAATGAACAGCGACTCTCTACAAACAAATTCCAATATTTCCAACAGTGATGTTGACGAGCAAGTCACAGCCCAAGCAAACGTAACGGCAGATCAGGCTACCGTCAATACAGAAGATGGTGCAGGAGCAACCCCAGCGACAGAGCAATCAAATGCTGGTACAGCAGAAATGGCTCAAATTGAGTCATTAAAAGCCCAATTAGATGACCGTAGCAGTCAATATATGAGAATTGCGGCAGATTTTGAAAATTTCCGCAAACGCACCCTCAAAGAAAAAGAAGATTTAGAAATACAGGTAAAGCGCAATACGATTACAGAATTATTGCCAATAGTTGATAATTTTGAGCGAGCGCGAGCGCAAATTAAACCCCAAAATGATGGAGAAATGGGGATTCACAAAAGTTATCAAGGCGTTTACAAGCAGTTAGTAGACAGTCTCAAACGCTTAGGTGTTTCCCCAATGCGTCCAGAAGGGCAGCAGTTCGACCCCAAAGAACATGAAGCAGTAATGCGCGAACCTACGGATGAATATCCGGAAGGAACAGTGTTAGAAGAGTTAGTACGCGGATACTTTCTTGGCGATCGCGTGCTACGTCATGCAATGGTAAAGGTGGCTGCTCCACAAGAAGATACGTCTTCTTCAGAAGAAAATCAACTTGGGGAAGCAAGTAGTTAAGCTGTAGCCATTTAAACTAACCAAAACTGCTTGCGGTTAATCCTAATAGGCGAGCATCGCATCCCAATTAATCTAGTAACTTATCCGTGCTTTTTGTTGGCAGCGATCGTGAAAACAAATTTCTTTTTTAAAGAAAAAATTTCATGAATGGAACGGACAGTTTTCCCTACGCAACATTTTTTTTAAAGTTGCGGAAACTGTTCTCCATAAATCGTTGTGAAAATCGCAGTTTTTGAGAATTAATCAGTAAAAAATCGATAGTTATGGGAAAAGTTATTGGGATCGACTTAGGCACTACCAATAGTTGTGTCGCAGTTTTGGAAGGTGGTCAACCCTTGGTGATTGCCAATTCAGAAGGTGGACGTACCACTCCGTCAATTGTTGGGTTTGGCAAAGGTGGCGAGCGCTTGGTCGGTCCTCTGGCAAAGCGCCAAGCAGTAACTAATGCGGAAAACACTATATTCAGTATCAAGCGGTTTATCGGTCGTCGTTGGGATGATACTCAAGAGGAACGCGCTCGCGTACCCTATACCTGTGTTAAAGGTAGAGACGATACTGTTGATGTGCAAATTCGCGGACGTAACTACACACCTCAAGAAGTCTCCGCGATGATTTTACACAAGTTAAAGCAGGATGCGGAAAGTTTTTTAGGGGAAGAAGTTAACCAAGTTGTAATTACTGTTCCGGCTTATTTTACTGATGCTCAAAGACAAGCCACTAAAGACGCTGGAACAATTGCTGGATTGGAAGTACTGCGAATTATCAACGAGCCAACTGCTGCGGCTTTAGCATTTGGTTTGGATAAACAAGATGAAGAACAGTTGATTCTGGTGTTTGACTTGGGAGGTGGAACTTTTGATGTTTCAATCCTGCAACTCGGTGATGGAGTTTTTGAAGTAAAAGCTACTTGTGGTAACAATCATCTTGGTGGAGACGATTTTGATAACTGTATCGTCCAATGGATGATGGAGCTTTTTTACCAACAAGAAAAAATTGATATTTCCGAAGACAAAATGGCGCTGCAACGTTTGCGGGAAGCGGCTGAAAAAGCCAAGATTGAACTTTCGACTATGGCGAATACTTCAATCAATTTACCGTTTATTACTGCTAATGAAAGCGGACCGAAACATTTGGAAATGGAACTTAGTCGCTCTAAGTTTGAAGAACTCAGCAGTCATTTGATTGAAACTATTGTCGAACCAATGGCTCAGTCGCTCAAAGATGCAGAACTCAAGCCGGATCAGATTGACAAAATTATTCTCGTGGGTGGTTCTACTCGCATTCCGGCGGTTCAAAATGCTTTAATGAAGTTTTTTGGTGGTAAAGCCCCCGATCGTTCGGTTAACCCGGATGAAGCGGTGGCGCTTGGTGCTGCAATTCAAGCCGGGGTTTTGGGTGGTGAAGTTGATAATTTATTACTTCTGGATGTGACTCCTTTATCTTTGGGACTGGAAACTTTAGGAGAAGTATTTACCAAAATCATCGAACGCAATACCACTATTCCTACCAGTAAATCCCAGATATTTTCTACAGCAGTTGATGGACAAAACTCGGTAGAAATTCACATCCTTCAAGGTGAAAGAGCCATGGCGCGGGATAATAAAAGTCTGGGTAAATTCCTTTTAAATGGAATTCCTCCGGCTCCGAGGGGTGTACCACAAATTGAAGTATCTTTTGAAATTGATGTTAACGGTATCCTCAAAGTCGGCGCTCAAGATAAAGGTACTGGTCGAGAACAAAGCATTCGGATTACTAATACGGGTGGTTTGAGTCAGAGCGAAGTGGAACGAATGCGTCAAGAAGCTGAAATCTATGCCGAACAAGATCGAAAACGCTTAGAGTTAATTGAATTAACAAACCAAGCTAACACTCTCTTACACAGTTATCAATTGAACTTATCCTGTAATGCTAAGCTGATCGACGAACAGCTCAAAGTTTCTATTGATGAAAAGTTAGTAAAATTACAAGCTGCAATGGGAAATACCGGCATCTCTGTCGCAGAATTCAAACAAAGCTTGGATGAGTTCCAAGAAACTCTATTCGCTATTGGTGCGGAAGTATACAATCGCGCCAATACTGGAACCAATCAAGAAATAGTTGAATCAGCCGATAATCGCGAAATTACTGAAGATAGTGAAGCATCAAAAGAAGCTTTCGCACCACAATTCAATTTCGATTTTGAAGACGATAATACATTCCAAACTGATTATGAAGCTATAGATTAAGGTAAATATCTGTAATTCCATTTTAGATTTTAGATTTTAGATTTTATAGATTGAAAACCCGACTTCTAATCTCAACCTGACTGCAAAAAGTCGGGTTTTTTCAGCTAAATATCTCTAAAAAGCTGATAATTATCATCAAAAACCCGACTTCTAATCTCAACCTGACTGCAAGAAGCTGCAAGAAGTCGGGTTTTTCAGCTAAATATCTCTAAAAAGCTGATAATTCTGATTAAAAACCTGACTTCTAATTTCTTTGTTTTATTTATCCCATGCAATGATGGTTTTAGACACCGATGATTTGTTAAATTGTAGAAGCGAATTTCAGTATTGCTACATGGTATTACAATAGTTTGGATGCCATAAACAAACTAAATGGCGGGTTTTCCACACTAAGTAGGTGCGGCTAGCCCTTCAAAATTTGATCTGCTGATTGCGCTTCCAAGTAGCACAATTGTAAGAGAGTCAGTCTTAATGGCTATTTGATCAATGTCGTCAAAATGATGGCAACACCCACACTTTCATCAAAGAAGGGAAGGGGGAACCGGAAACAGGGAACAGTATTCTTTGTTTCCCTTTCCCTCTCAAGGGTCGAAACCTCATGCTAAACACGGGGATTTCCTATTCCCTGTTCCTTTTGAAGTTGGGTGGTGATTTTTATCAATAGTAAAGGCTAAAATCAATAATTAATCATAAAACTTAACTTTCTGCCTTCTGCCTGACAACCGTAACTGCATATTAGTTTCCAACATTTTAACTTTTACCTTTGCTATATGGCTCGCGACTATTATGAAATTCTGGGTGTCTCTCGTGACGCCGACAAAGAAGAAATGAAAAGTGCTTACCGCCGCTTAGCCCGGAAATATCACCCAGACGTGAACAAAGAGCCGGGAGCCGAAGAGCGGTTTAAGGAAATTAACCGCGCTTATGAAGTGCTTTCAGAACCAGAAACCCGCGCTCGTTACGACCGTTTTGGAGAACAAGGAGTATCCGGTGCTGGTGCTGCTGGCTATCAAGACTTTGGGGATATGGGTGGTTTTGCGGATATCTTTGAAAGCATTTTCAGTGGCTTTGCTGGAGGTACTGGTCAGTCCCAACGACGACGCAGCGGACCAGTTAGGGGTGATGACCTGCGCTTGGACTTAAAGTTAGATTTTCGCGAAGCGGTATTCGGAGGTGAAAAAGAAATTCGTATTTCCCACCTAGAAACTTGCGACGTTTGTAGCGGTTCTGGTGCTAAACCCGGTACTCGTCCTCGGACTTGTTCGACCTGTAGCGGTTCTGGTCAAGTTCGCCGCGTCACTCGAACTCCTTTTGGCAGCTTTACCCAAGTTTCTACTTGTCCCACCTGTAACGGACAGGGGATGGTAGTTGAAGACAAATGCGACGCTTGTGAAGGTAAAGGTGCAAATCAAGTTACGAAAAAACTGAAAATTACCATTCCTGCGGGGGTTGACAACGGTACTCGTTTACGCATATCCAATGAAGGAGATGCTGGAACGCGGGGTGGTGCGCCTGGAGATTTATATGTTTATTTATTCGTAAATGAAGATGAAGAATTCCAGCGCGATGGTATTAATGTACTTTCGGAACTAAAAGTTAGCTATCTGCAAGCAATTTTAGGGTGCCGTTTAGAAGTAAGTACTGTAGATGGTCCGGTAGAAATGATTATTCCGCCGGGAACTCAACCGAATACAGTGATGAAATTGGAAAATCGCGGCGTTCCGCGTTTGGGAAATCCCGTTAGCAGGGGCGACCATATGATTACAATATTGATTGATATTCCGACAAAAGTCACACCCGATGAAAGAGAATTGCTCGAAAAACTAGCTAAGATTAAGGGAGACCGCACCGGAAAGGGTGGTTTAGAAGGATTCTTGGGAAAATTATTTAATTGATAATGAGTGTATCTTCACCTTCAACTCCTGATGCTCAGCTTGATTTACGGGGAACTCCTTGTCCGATTAACTTTGTGCGAACAAAGATTCGTTTGCAGCAAATGTCACCGGGAGCCTTATTAGAGGTTTGGTTAGATCCAGGAGAACCCATTGAGCAGGTTCCCGATAGTTTGACAATGGCGGGTTATCAAATCGAAGAAATTTCCGACTGTTCTGGGTATTTTTCTTTATTAGTACGCCGTCCACTCAATGACTCATGAACGGTGAAGTATCATTAACAAATTCCGGACAGTTGTTAGGTACAGTCGTTGCTGTACAAGCTAATTTTTACCGAGTGCAACTCGATCAAGAGGACAAGGATATAGTCCAATTTTCTTCTAATCCCCTGTTGCTTTTGTGTACCCGGAGAACCCGTTTAAAAAAAATTGGTCAGCAAGTGACAGTTGGCGATCGCGTTGTGGTAGAAGAACCAGATTGGACTGATGGTAGTGGGGCGATCGCCGATGTTTTACCCCGAAAAAGTCAACTCGACCGTCCGGCGATCGCCAATGTCAATCAAATATTACTGGTGTTTGCTGTTACAGACCCTCCTTTGGAACCTTACCAACTTAGTCGCTTTTTAATTAAAGGTGAGTCAACGGGTTTAGATGTAATTTTATGTTTGAATAAAAGCGATTTAATCACCTCTCAAGAGCAGGCAGAAATCGAGCAACGCCTGAATAGTTGGGGTTATCAACCCATATTTATCAGCGTTGAACAAGGTATAAATATTAACGTTTTATTCAAAGTTTTGAGTGGTAAAATTACTGTAGTTGCGGGAGCTTCCGGCGTTGGCAAATCAAGCTTAATCAATACTTTGATTCCAACCGCTAATTTACGAGTAGCATCCGTTTCCGGAAAACTAGCTCGCGGAAGGCACACCACTCGTCACGTAGAACTATTTGAACTTCCCGGAGGTGGTTTACTTGCAGATACTCCGGGTTTCAATCAACCAGATTTAGATTGTACTCCCGAAGAACTAGTAAATTATTTTCCAGAAGCAAGAGAAAGATTAAAAAACGGTAGTTGTAAGTTTAGTAACTGCTTGCATCGAGATGAACCCGATTGCGTAGTGCGGGGAGATTGGGAACGCTACGAAGATTATTTACAGTTTTTAGAAGAAGCAATCGAGCTTCAAACTTGGCTCAAACAGCAAGCCTCGCCAGAATCTAATCTGAAATTAAAAAGCAAAGGAAAAGGGCGGCAAGAATACGAGCCAATGTTAGAAAGTAAGAAATATCGCCGCGTTTCTCGGAAGAAGCAGCAACAGACATTGCAGGAATTGTATAAAGAAAGTGAAGATTAAGATTAGGTTAAAGGTTAAAGGTTAAAGGTTAAAGGTTAAAGGTTAAAGGTTAAAGGTTAAAGGTTAAAGGTTAAAGGTTAAAGGTTAAAGGTTAAAG
>JBHJOU010000830.1:0-2031 GCA_050329355.1 Rivularia sp. (in: cyanobacteria) | reverse complement strand
GTTCAAGAATTAGAAAGTGAAGATAAAAAATATCAAGAATTATTATCGAGCAGAAATAACAAACAGGAAAGGTTAGAAACTAATTTAAAATTATTAAAAACCCAGATAGTAGAAGAAAGAAATATTTTAGAACAGTTACAAGGGCAAACTTCATTACTCCAAGGAGAAAGGGATTTGTTGCAAAACCAGGTTTGGGAATTACTGCAACAATTAGAAAATTTAAATCCGCAGTCATTTGTGATTGCAGAACAAGAAAATGTCGAAGAATTTGCCTTTGCTGACTTGGTAGAAACGATTTCCACTGAACCTACAGATACAGCAGAGACATCTGAAGAATGGACGAATTTATTGAAAAATTTACCAAACTATGAGATTCAGGTATTGAAAGCAATATTAGAACAAGAGAATCCTAATGCTGCGATTAAACAGATAGCTGAAGAAAACATTACCATGCCAAATTTGTTGATTGATTCCATCAACGAACGCGCTAAAGATATAATTGGTGAATTAATAATTTCAACCAGTAACGATATTCCCGAAATCTATGAGGAATATCAGCAGCATATTCAAAGGTTGACTATTATTTCTCAAAAATTAAAAAGTAAAGAGCCTTCCAAATAAGTTTGTTAAGATTAAACTGAATTCTTTTATTTCAACTATAGTCGTTCCAAATAGAAAACAAATAGTTGGTAGTGCGAGCCGGAAAGCTCGCACTACGGAAATTAATTGGAATGACTATAAAACTAGTCTTATCCTGAATTAGCTAGCCGAAAATATCAAGAATATGATTGCTACAAATAAACCTGTTAACCAAAATGTCATGCCAATTAATGATAGATTATTTTTAGTTACATCCCCAGGATAATATTTTCTAAAAGGTAGCAAACGAATCAGAACCATACCTGTAAAATAGCAAAACCTGTAGAATATTATTTCGGCAAATATCCAGGCAATAATTCCGAGCAAAAACTCACCAAGTATTTCAAACATTATTTTATTATAAAAATAATAAATTATTTATCATACTTTACCTGAGATGGGTTTGCATACTTAAAGAGAGTTTTCTTATTTCTTATTTTTTTTTGCAATCTATGATGGGATTGAATCGGGAAATACTTATATAATTACAAGTACTCTTTTAACAATCATGCTGCATTGCGCTCCGCGACAACACACCCTACAATAAACCGGGCAATCTAAAATCTAAAATCGAATGACAAAGCCAAAAATATCTAAAAAAGTATCTACAGCTTTGATAAACTCTTTAGGTGCAGGGGTAGTACCTAGAGTTGGATTAGAACATATAGCCGTAGGTAGAGAAAAAGAATTAAATAGCCTGTTACAAAACATCGAAGATGTTGCCGAAGGAGTTGCAGCATTTCGATTTGTAATTGGTAATTATGGTTCCGGTAAAAGTTTTATACTGCAACTTATTCGTAATCGAGCGATGGAACTGGGTTTTGTTGTTACTGATGCCGATTTATCTGATAAAAGACGGTTAGCAGGAACTAATAATGAAGGTTTGGCTACTTATCGAGAATTAATGAGTCGTCTGGCAACAAAAACTCGTCCCGATGGTGGTGCTTTGGTTTCTATTTTGGAAGGATGGATTAATAAAATCCAGCAGGAAGTAGTTAAAGAAACTGAGATGCGTCCCAATGATCAAGGTTTTGACGATACAGTAGAAACAAAAATTAGAGAAGTAATTCAATATATCGAAGATTTAGTCCACGGGTTTGATTTTGGTAGCGTAATTGTTGCTTATTAGAGAGGATATTGTTTGGATGATGATGATTTAAAAAACGCCGCATTACGGTGGTTGCGGGGAGAATTTAACACCAAAACTGAAGCCAGAACGGCTTTAGGAGTACGAGTAATTATTGATGATGAAAGTTGGTATGACTACCTAAAATTATGGGCTAAATTTGTTGCTGAAATTGGCTACAAAGGACTTTTAGTTTTGTTAGATGAAGCGGTGCATTTATATCAAATTTCACCTACAGTCAGTCGAGAGAAAAACTACAACAGACT
>JBHJOU010000926.1:0-4711 GCA_050329355.1 Rivularia sp. (in: cyanobacteria) | reverse complement strand
GGAGAAATTACTATCCTTGCAGTTGCACCTTTAACTAATTTAGCTGCTGCTGAAAGCAAAAGTCCTGGTATTTTAAAAAAAGCCAAGGAAATTGTCATCATGGGGGGTGCTTTCAAAGTTCCGGGAAATGTTACTCCTTACGCTGAATTTAATATTCTATATAACTCACAAGCCGCAGAAAAGGTATTTGCTAGTCGTAATGATATTGTAGTTTTGCCTTTAGATATCACTCACCAATTAATTTTTACTCTAGAAATGGCTGAGGATATAATTCGTAATTCTCAAAGTTATTTAACCAAGTTTTTATCTCGATTATGTGATTTTATGACAGCAGCTTCTCTGAGATATCGTCAAACTAAAGGAATAAAAGGTTTTTTAGTTCATGATGGTGCGACTGTTGCCTATTTATTTTATCCGGAAACTTTACTATTTCGTCGCGCTCAAGTAGAGATTGAAACTCAAGGTAATCATACTTTAGGAAAAACTCTTTTTGATGAAAGATTTCAAGCCAAAACTGATGCTAACGCTTGGGTTGCTTTACAAGTTGATCGAGTTGGTTTGCTAGCAAGTTTAGTTGAGGATTTGATTTTTTTAGGGAATGGGGAATAGGTAATCGCTATCATCCTCGAATACTATGGGTATCGAGCCGAGATGTGTGTAACTTCCGGCAAGATGGGCTGAAAACCCTCGCCCTATCTGGGTTTGATAAATTGCTACACTCTTATCAAAAAAGCGGTGTTTGGTAACGAGAAATCAAGCCTTTTAGGGGCATCTTGCAGGTTTTTACATGAATCTCGGTGCGATTCCCTCTTAGCGCAGAGGAAAGAGGGAAAGAGAGATAGGTAATCTTAGAGCGGGATAGGAGTAGTTATTCTAATTTAAAATTGATTGGTACCAAGTTAGGATTAATCTTCAGAGCTTGGTTTAAATCCTCAGTTGCTCCTTTAATGTCTCCCGATGAAGCACGCAAAATACCTCGGTTATAGTAGGCTTCAGCAAAGTTAGGATTAATCTTCAGAGCTTGGTTGTAATCCTCAATTGCTCCTTTAATGTCTCCCGATGAAGCACGCAAAAAACCTCGGTTGTTGTAGGCTTCAGCATAGTTAGGATTAATCTTCAGGGCTTGGTTTAAATCCTCAATTCCTCCTTTAATGTCTCCCGATGAAGCACGGAAAACACCTCGGCTGTTATAGGCTTGAGCATAGTTAGGATTAATCTTCAGGGCTTGGTTTAAATCCTCAATTCCTCCTTTAATGTCTCCCGATGAAGCACGCAAAACACCTCGGTTGTAGTAAAACTCAGCATTCTCTTTAGCCTGTGCTAAAACCCTTGAACCCAAAGCATTAGCTGGTTTTGCTGATAGGAAGATCGGAGTGCTAGCAATTATAGATAAAGCAGAAATTGTCGCGAGAGCTTTAAATAATTTCTTCATGATATTCTCCGTATAAATCCTGAGTTTTGAGTTATCTATTTACTTATCAACTAAGTAAGTAAGTTTTACGAGAAACTCCACCTACGAAACGACCTAATGCTACAATTCTGCTACCTAACCAGAGTCACGCTCATTACACCCTTAAGCCATCTTTCCCTCTGTACAGTTACCATAATACTTTTCCATACTGAAGATACGAGTATCTATAATTACCTGTAGATAAAGGTTCTGTTGAGAGGTCTTTCCATTGCCTTGTTCTAGGCAGGACTGTACCGAAACAGATAAAATGTATGCTAAGAAAACTTAAGAAACTGAAAACCTTACCTATCAATAGTTTCAGTAAGTGTCACAGAATAAAAAATTTTTGAATTCAGCACAAAGAGTAGTTGAAAAAATCTAAGGATACGTTCGGCTGAAAGCTTTAGAAGGTAAGCCTCTTGGCGATTAGTCTAATTGCTTAACTTAAGGTACATTTTACCCGCTTCGGCACAGTCACCCCTAAAGCTCCGCTTATCGCATCGACAAGTCGAGCTAAATAAAAGACCCAACAAAGAAAGCGAGTCAATGACTGTAACTCCCTCTCTTGCTGGCTTTTTATTTTTATCTATTTTTTGGATTCGGCAGTCGTTTGGGGAACACTCTCAGACTCGGTTTTCCCAAACGACTGCTTGTGCATCCGCTGTCACGCGCTCCCGTTGCTCCCATTCCCGTCTCTGTATAAAAATACCAAGTTATTTAACTTAAAATCATTGAATTAGAGCGTACAATAAATTCCGATTGCTGCAATGGTTATTAATAGAAAAGTCAAAAATGCGCCGGCAAAATTTTTTGTACCCAATAATTGGTCATTTCTACCTCCTGTCAGAAATAAAGACCAGGCTTGATTTTGATTGATTTTCTGGAAGTTGTTAAAACTAGCTCGAAAAACAACTGGTTCAAGCAATTCTTTGTTGTCCATGTTACCCCTTTAAAGTTTACTCAGATTCAATAACTGATTAAGACTACATATCAATCAAAGGCATATTTTTTCATCTACTAAGTAAAGAAATTAGCAGAATTTAATAAAATAATATGCAAACTTTAAGTATTCGTTATAGATGTTGCATCATTTATTTTGGCACGACGCAAATCTGCTTCGTTCAAACTTGTCTTAACTTAAATCGGTTGAAGTTTTTTACGGGCTGCATATTTGCTTAAAACTTAGTTAGCACCCATATTAGCGACTTAGTATAGTGTAGTATTGCCCCTGCTAATACACTATTATTATAACTTAGTTTTTCTATCTTTTACAATTGAACAAATGTTAGATAGTTATTCTTTTCTCAAATAATTCCTCACTACTAATTCTGAATACATTCAATCAAAATATATTATTTTTCATAGTAATTTTCGTTTTTTAAAATAATCATAAATAATGAATATATTCAGCCGAAGATATATGATTATGTGGTCTATATATTGCTAAAAAATTCGCACCCACAGTCAAAATTACCCCCGTGTTTATCAACTATTATTTGATAGCTAATTGACAACCCCAATCCCGTACTGTAATTTGTATCGCGGGTGAAAATGTATTTAATTAGATACTGGCTATACCTACGCCATTTACTGAAAACTGTAATTTCAATGTAATAAAAATACTTGTAAGTTTCGACTCACAATTTAATAATGGTTCAGAATAGCTGATGCTTAGAGAAGATTTAGAATCTATTCTAAATCTTCTCTAATCCTTTATTAGATATCTCTGAGGACTAAGCTTTATTAATGGATTTACAAGGGTTTGAAATTAATTTTCGCAGAGGTATATTAGATATTAGTCTCCGGAACTTTGTATCTCTCATATTTCAAGTTTTCATAAAGATTTTGGAGAAAAAAGCATCGTGAAATTACTTTCTAGTCATGTCTTTAGGTTATTAGGTTTTAGCGCCTTAACTTTATTTATTACAAATGGTTGCAGTACTACCGTATCTGACAAAGCTTATGATGATGCCTTGGATCGGAACCGCGATCAGACAGGAATCGAGTTTAGTAACTATAATCGCCGCCAAGAATTAGTTAATGACCCTAACACCATCTTGTGGTGTACGTTTTCTCTGGAAAACCCAAGTTCTCCCTTGGTGACAATTCCTGTGCAAGGTAAACTCACAAGTAGCGGCAAACGTCCTTTCTATCAAGATGAAGCATCTACAACTCCTGGAAGCGATGGCATGTTCGGGTCATCCGGTGAATATCGTTATGGTTTTGGTCCTGGTGGTATAGCAGAATACTATGAACTCGACGGACTTGCCAGTTTCTGTACGACACAACCTACTGTTTGGCATCGCCAAGAGACCAAGATTATACTTGAAGTCGATCAAGTTTTAAACAAAGCTACAGTAGCAGCTGAGAAAGCGCTACGAGAGGGTAATGGAGCAGCTGCTCGTACTCTCCTAGAGAAGGCAATCAACTCCCAGGAACAACAGTAGTCAGCAAAGTATTACAGCTTGTAGGTTGGGTTAGACACATTTGCAAATTTCGTTTGTAACGCGAATTGATATGGTGTCGTAACCCAACATTACTCATTTGTGAAAAATTGAGATATTTAAGAATACCCCCAATTTAATCATTTTACTAAGTCCTGTTAATGTTGGGTTACAGCGCTTTGATTAATTTCTTGTTGAGCATTATTATCCTTCGTGCGCCGCGAAGCCAACCTACGAACTCTTACTTGTTAAACCTATACATGATCACTTTAGCTTTAGCATCTTCCTCCACAAACACTAAATACTCACTATTTTGACGTTGAAAAGCCCGCACTCCATAAGGTATATCAACCCAACCAGTTTCTCCGAATACTTCTGGTCCTGGTTTTAAAATTCTCACCTGTCTCCCCGTGTTCGCATCATAAACGTATACTTCGGCTTTCTTCACAGTAACAGCAAATACATAATCTCCTGCAATACTCATTGCGGCTGGATTCAACACTTCTGGAGGTGCGTTTTTATCTAGGGGAAGCACTATCCGCCATTTTGGGGTACGATTTCCTTTACTCCAGTTGTCGTAACGAGCGATTTCCGAGCCGATTAATTTCGCATAATCACCGTTAATTGCAGGATTATCTGGAGTGTAACCGGATAAATACATGGTGTCGGTTTCGGGGAAATATTCTATCCTGCGTAAGTCACCAAATATTTTCGGATGATCAATTTTTTCCATCTTGCTGTAACTGTAGATGGGATTTCCATTTTTATCTAATCCTTGTAAAGGAAAATGACGAATCCCTACACCATCTTGAGTACG
>JBHJOU010000634.1:0-10348 GCA_050329355.1 Rivularia sp. (in: cyanobacteria) | reverse complement strand
AACATGAATTGGCACAATTGTGTAATTAGTTTTATGCACCTCCACTCTCAAGTGGTGTGAATATAACTCAATCCGAGTCGATGTGCAAGCAAGTAGAGCAACAACCGAGCAATTATTCGCATATCATGTATTAGCAATTAATACATACTCCTTTAGAAAGAGTTTCGTCAAGTATGATTCCTAACTTATGTAGCAATTGTCAAATTTATGGGTAACTTGGTAACGGACTTTTTTAGAACCCCTATCGTTAATCTCGGTGATTGCTCTGGCTAATCGGGATAAATTATCAAGTTTTTTAAGGAATCTAGCACTCTATAGTTATTAATACCCCCCCTTTGCGATATGATCAGGGTCATAAATAAGCATTGTTTAGACATAAATACAGAGGGCAAGACCTGTGGTTAGAGTTGCAATTAATGGTTTCGGTCGCATCGGACGTAACTTTATGCGCTGTTGGATGGCGAGAGAAAATAGTAACTTAGAACTTGTTGCTATTAACGATACCTCAGACCCCAGAACGAATGCTCATTTGCTCACCTATGACACGATGCTGGGCAATTTAAAAAATGTTGACATTTCCGCTGATGATAATTCCATTACAGTCAAAGGTAAAACGATAAAATGCGTGTCTGACCGCAATCCAGAAAATCTGCCCTGGAAAGACTGGGAAATTGACCTCATTATTGAATCAACTGGGGTATTTGTCAGCGAAGAAGGAGCTAGAAAGCATATTAATGCTGGTGCTAAAAAAGTTCTCATTACTGCTCCTGGAAAAGGCGGTAACGTTGGTACTTTTGTCATGGGGGTAAATCATCAAGATTACGATCCAAGCAAGTATGACGTGATTAGTAATGCTAGCTGTACCACTAATTGCTTGGCTCCTATAGCTAAAGTGTTAGATGAAAAGTTTGGTATCATCAAAGGTACTATGACTACTACTCACAGCTACACTGGCGACCAACGCTTGCTCGATGCTTCTCACCGAGATGTACGTCGTGCTAGAGCCGCAGCTATGAACATTGTACCCACTTCTACAGGTGCAGCAAAGGCTGTTGCATTGGTACTACCAGGTTTGAAAGGAAAACTCAATGGTGTAGCCTTACGGGTACCTACTCCTAACGTTTCTATGGTGGATTTTGTAGTCCAAGTTGAAAAGCCTACCATTGCCGAAGAAATTAACCAAGCTTTTAAAAATGCTGCTGAAAATGAACTCAAAGGGATTTTGGGTTACTGCGATTTACCTTTAGTGTCATCGGATTATAAGGGTAGCGATACTTCCTCGGTTGTAGATGCCAGTCTGACAATGGTTTTGGGTGGAGACATGGTTAAAGTTATGGCTTGGTATGACAATGAGTGGGGTTATAGTCAGCGAGTTGTTGATTTAGCTGAATTGGTTGCTGAAAAATGGAGTAATTAATTTTAGATTTTAGATTTTAGATTTTAGATTTTAAATAGTCGCATTCACCCAAAATCTAAAATTGTCTCGCTCAATTTGTAAAATGTTGAAATCCCCGGCTTAAGTTTAAAACTTGGTCGGGAACTTCCTTGCTACTATCATGCAATAAAACTTGATCGTCATCGCCATTAATATTAGTAATTGTTCCGATTATTGCTGCACCATTACCAAGTTTTTGTACTAGTTGACTGGCTGCTGGTTTTGGTAAGCAAAGCAGTAATTCAAAATCCTCCCCACCGTAAAGAGCATATTCTAAGGCTTGTTCTGCTGTCAGCCAAGGTTTCATGGCTGGATGTAAGGGAATCTGAGTCGCTTGAATTTTTGCACCAACTTGACTTGAATGACAAACTTGTAAGATTGCATCCGCTAATCCGTCGCTGCTATCCATTCCACAGATGTTTGTCAGCGAGTGAGAATCTACAATCTCCCATAGAATTGGTAGAACATCCAAACGTGGTTTTGGTCGTTGATGTGCTTTAATTAAAGCTTGTTTTTGATCTTCGCTCAGATTTGTTGTTAAATCGGGATTTAGCAGCAACTCCAAACCTGCACGAGAAGCCCCATGATAGCCTGTAATCAAAATTGCATCTTCTAAGTCGGCTTGATTGCGACGAATGGTAAGTTTTGGAGCAACTTGTCCGAAAGCTGTAATTGCCACGCTGATAATTGGCGATCGCACTATGTCACCACCTACAATCGGGGTGTTATGTTGCTGCAAACATTGCGTCATTCCTTGGTATAGTTTTTCAACCCAATCAACGGGTGTCTCTCCAGGAAGTCCTAACCCGACTGTAATTCCTAACGGTGAAGCTCCCATTGCTGCTAAGTCAGAAAGATTTGCTGCCGCTGCTCGCCAACCAACATCTTCAGCAGATGTAGTAATTTCACTGAAATGAACTTTATCAATTAAGACATCTGTCGTTACTACCAACGATTTTTCCCCAGCAGTTGTTAATACCGCTCCATCATCGCCGATAATGTCTGGGGGACAAAAGCGCTGCAATATTTTTAAAAGCCCTTGTTCGCCAATTTCTTTGACTTGCATAGAATCAGTTAACAGTTAACAGTTATCAGTTAACAGTTATCAGTTGCGGATTGCAACACATTATCTGAGTGGTAGTTGAGATATACTATCGACGGGAATTAGTAAGGGTAGGGAAGGATATATGGTAAAACTGGTTTTAACGATGATTTTACTGGTATTATTAACAGCTTGTAGTTTTGGTACACCATCACCAAATAAACAATTAATCAAAAAAGCGATCGCCCTTTCAATGCAGGAAACTCAACAGCAACTCAGCGAAAAATTAAATTTGGATTTCCGCGAATTTGAAATCAATCATTTATCAATTAAACAGCGGAAGCTGATGACAGTTGAGGGTTTACCAGCTTTCCGAATCCAGGGAAATTATGATTTAAATTTGAAGTTAGCAAAACGAACTTTAGCACAACCACAAAAACTCTTTGACGTTTACCTACAACTGCAAAAAGAAGGTAAAACCTGGAGATTGCTACTTCCTCCCCAAAGCAATGAAAATACATCAATTTGGCATAGCTATCTTTTAGTAATTAACAGATTTGCTCGAACCTAAGATGCTCCCGGATCAAGTTCCATTACTGTGATTCGGGATGAATAAAGTTAAAATATCAATCAATTAAGCTAAGATTAAAGACAGAAGAATTAATTATTAATTTGATATACACCCGCACCGTTTCCGCAATCAATTCCGCAATGAATGTTTATTGATAACTAATTTAAAAAGGTGACTAGTATTCAAGACAACAACTTTTCCCTTCCGGGAGAAATTCTCATTCCCCAGGCACCTCCCGGATTTAAGTCGGGTTTTATCGGTATTATCGGTCGTCCGAATGTCGGTAAATCTACTTTGATGAATCAATTAGTGGGTCAAAAAATTGCGATTACCTCACCAGTAGCCCAAACGACGCGAAATCGATTACGCGGTATTTTAACCACACCCGAAGCACAACTGATTTTTGTCGATACACCCGGAATTCATAAACCCCACCATCAACTAGGGGAAGTTTTGGTGACAAATGCCAAAATTGCCATCGATTCTGTGGATGTTTTACTATTTGTGGTTGATGGTAGTACAGCTTGCGGTGGTGGCGATCGCTATATTGCTTCATTACTCGAACGTACTACCACGCCGATAATTTTAGGCATCAACAAAATTGATACTCAGCCGTCCAAGTCTCAGTTTATAGATGAAAGTTATCTAGAATTAGCAGAGTCTGGAGAATGGCAAACAGGAAAATTTTCTGCTAAAACCAGGGATGGACTGCTAGAATTGCAACAATTATTAATAGAACATTTAGAATCTGGTCCTTATTATTATCCACCGGATTTAGTAACCGATCAACCGGAACGCTTTATTATGGGTGAACTAATTCGAGAACAGATTTTGCTCTTAACTCGTGAAGAAGTTCCCCATTCGGTAGCCATCAGTATAGATTTAGTCGAAGAAACACCTGCAATTACCCGTGTATTGGCAACAATTAATGTCGAACGCGATTCCCAAAAAGGTATTTTAATTGGGAAAGGTGGAGCAATGCTCAAATCTGTCGGAAGTGCAGCCAGAGAACAAATTCAAAAGTTAATTGCAGGCAAAGTTTATTTAGAATTATTTGTCAGAGTGCAAGCAAAATGGCGACATTCCCGCACCCGCTTGGCTGAATTAGGATATCGGGTAGAAAAGTAAGAAGTAAGAAGTAAGAAGTAAAGAGTAAGAAGTTAAGCTAAAAAGCGTTTAATTTGTATATTGAAATTTGATGAAAGTGTTGTAGTGCGGGCTGTTAGCCCGTTAGAAAAATACAAATTAAATCCGCTACAACGAATGAGTAAGAATTTATTACTTATTACTTATTACTTATTACTTACCATCCCCCCATCCCCTTGTCCCCTTGTCCCCTTGTCCCCTTGTCCCCCCATCTCCCTAGTATTTCAAATGCCAATACTTATAAGCAGCGTAAGCAAAAGTCACAACTCCGGTGATGATGGCAGATTCATCAACTTCAAACTTGGGATGATGTAATGGATAATTGATTTTTTTATCTGGGAAACCAACACCCAAACGGAACATCGAACCCGGAGCTTTTTCTAAATACACAGAAAAATCCTCTGCACCAAGAGAAGGCTCGGGTAAAACTTGAACGCGATCGCCACCCCATGCTTCTTCTGCTGCCGATTGCAATATTTGTGTCAGTGTAATATCATTTTGTACACTGGGTACCCCTTGACGATAGTCAACTTGATATTTGGCTCCGTAGGTATTGCAAACATTTTTAACGATATTTTCAATCCAGTGTGGTAATTCTGCACGGCTTTCTGGATGCAAAGAACGCACCGTTCCTAACAACCGCACAGAATCGGCGATGATATTAGAAGCTCTACCACCATTAATCTGTCCGATACTCAATACTACCGGACGTAACGGATTCTGAGTACGGCTAATTGCTTGTTGCAGCGTAGTAATTACTTGGGCAGCTATCCAGATAGCATCTATTGCTTCATGAGGACGTGCGCCGTGTCCCGATTCACCAGTTATAATAATCTCTATATCGTCTGCGGCTGCGGTTAATGCACCATAACGTACACCAACAGAACCCGCAGGTATAGAAGGAAAAACGTGAACACCTAAAATACCATCTATATTATCCATCGCTCCATCTGCAACCATCCAACTCGCACCTTGAGCAATTTCTTCCGCTGGCTGAAATAAAAACCGGATTTTCCCGGTTATCTCTTGTGATATTTGAGATAAAATCATTGCTGCGCCCAAACCCACTGTAGTATGGACATCATGACCACAAGCGTGCATAATTCCTTGATTGCGAGAAGCAAAATCTAACGAAGCTAACTCCTGAATCGGTAAAGCATCCATATCAGCACGAATAGCTAAAATACGCTTATCGTTACCATTACCTTCAAGTTCCCCAATCACCCCAGTTTTACCGACATTTTCCTCTACGTGAATACCACTAGAAGACAAAACCCCAGCCACAAAAGCAGCTGTCTGGAACTCCTCACCACTGAGTTCCGGGTGAGAGTGAATATGACGACGAATTTCAATTAAACGCGGTGCTAATTCTACTGCTAAATCTTTAATACGAGAAAGCATTGATTAATTATTTATGGGAACTTTTTTTCTATGATAAAGAAGTGTAAAACTGATTACTGTTAAAATTATACAAATTCTGTAGAAATTACTTGGTTGAAGGGATTGTCAAAAAGTTCTGACGCTCAACACATAGGGAAGTGCGGGATTTAGAGGCGGAAATTCAAGTGGATTTGGATGAGTTGGAGAAGTTGCTGGGATGATTGACAGGAATTGATTTCTACATTTTTTAGAAAACCGAAATCTTGTAGAGACGCAAACCCTTACATCTCTACATTCTTAGGTTTTTATTTATCTGTATTAACTTTTGCCGCAACTAACCGCACCAATTCAATATCCACATCTAAAGACTCAGCGATTTGTTCTACAGTTGCACCCAAATTCAACATCAAAGGAACCGCTTCTAATTTCCCTTCTAGTTTTCCCTCTAATCTTCCTTCTAATTTCCCTTCTAACTTTCCTTCTATTTTTCCTTCTTGTTTACCTTCTTGTTTGGCTTCTTGGTAAACTTTGGTTTGTTGTAACTCACTAAATCCAAACATTTGCTCTATCTCCTGTCTGCTTTTTTGGGGAAATTTGTAGACGATAATGGTTTCTATTAATTCGAGAAGTTCCCGTTGGGTTCTTTCCGAGTCTATTTGTTGTTTAGCAAGATCGATTAACTCCCTGGCTTTGGTGACAGCAGTAGATTCTGGCTCTACTACTAATTTAACAGTTCCAATCGCAATCGATGGTGATGCTGGGGAGTCAAGTTCATCCAGGTAGATGCGGGTGACTCGTCCAGATGTAAGTAATTCTATATACCTTTCCGTTTCGCCTGTGTCTATGTTGCGACTGGGATATACCACGACTCCACGCCAATTGTTGGTAAGTTGGGTTTTGTCAAGGTAAAGAAAGATTTCCGTAAATAGGCGAGAGTAGAATTTTTTATCGGGTTGAAATTGGACTTCGATGAAGTAGATGGGGGATGATGGGTTGCTTTTGGGAAGGAACACACCATCAATACGGAAGGCTAGTTGTTTGACTTCGACGGAGGAAAATTCGTAGGTGTTGGCAGTTTCTGGGGGTTGGTTGATGAGTTCAAAGAAGATGCTGGGGAAGCTTTGGAATAAGCGGTAAAAGATGGTGTCGGTTTTCACGCTGGTTGGTATTGGGTTGGTTCGTGCAATTCTTGTATTTTACAATTCAACTGGGTTTGTCCGACGAGAATGATACCATCCTCATTAAAAACAGATCAACCTTTTTGGAGGAGTTTGGGGAAGAATCCCCCAAATTCTTGGTTTTCCCCAGCAGATAAAACTTAAAGCAGTAAATTGTTAACTGATAACTGTTAAAGCAGCGTTACACGACCATCATCCCGTAAATATACACCGCGATCGCCACCGATACGCCATTCAGGACGTAATTCTACTTTCAAGGTAGCAAAGTTCGGCTTGGAAAGGTTTGCTTTTAACGATAATCCGTTTTCGTTCCAAAAAACTACTGATACATTTGGTTCTGTACCATTTCCTTGTTCTAATTGTACTTGCTGTCCCGGTTGCAAAGCAATTGGCTTAGTACTTAAGGGTTTTTCAATATAAATTAAATTTGGTGTCCTGTTAACTACTTCCACTCGGATAGGTTTACCAGGTGTAAATTGAATCGGCTTTGCACCGCACTTAGAAGCACAGGTTCCAGCTATGGTAGGACTTGGGCTTTGAGTAAATCCTAATATCAGCGATGTTGTTATTAAGCTTGCAGATAATAATTTTGACATAACAGACTCGATATGCAGAAGTAAATTTTATGTAAATTTGAATACTTCAGCCTAACACCGACTCCATTAATTTGAGTAGCGGTATAGTAAATAATAATACTTTATAGGGCAATTCTTCCTGTTTGACTACCTTCCTCAACTGCTTACAATTCCAAATCCCAAATATCAACCAAAACGCCAAAATTGTTGATGTTAACAACAATACCGGAATCGAACCATATCTGACAATCAAAGCAGGTGCAGCAGCCGTAAATAAACCCCCTCCTAAAATCGGTTCAAATAATAATTGTTTGTAAGCAAAACATTCAAACGCGCCGGTACGGTTATCCGGATCTACCATCCGCAATAATAAGATACCAGTAGCCGTAACTCCCATGGATTGACCAAAATCCCCTAAACCTCTTTCACTGGCATAAAAAGGAATGAGACGCGGCGCTAAAAACACGTATACGGAGATATTCCAGACAATACCCGCAACAGACAATATTAATAAAGGAACTAAATTTGCACCTAAAGCTGTTAAAGAAATACTAGCCAGCGCCGTCACAATAGTTACATCTAAAGCCAATCCCCCAATACGTTCCATTAAAGGACGACTAACCATATAACTGCGATTTGTACGGACTAACAGCAACTGTACCAAAATCCCGCCAATCAGCGCCATTGGGAACAAGGGTACATAAGCAATTAACTTTAATCCATCTCCACTACCCCAGGTAATTGATTCAATAAAACCTAAAGCCTGTAGAATTAACCAGCCAATCGCCACAGCTAATCCCACAAAACCAAAATTAAGCGATATCGGGTCAATTAGTAAATCGCGGAACAATCTATCTCTAGCGGCTATAATAGTTGGATGTTCTTCTGTATGAGTATGAATACTATCTTGATTAATTCCCAAGTCGATCTGCTCATCTTGACGTTGTATTTGAATTCTTCCGGTACGTCGTCCCCAATCTATCAACCATGTACCGATGACAATTCCCGAAACCAACCCTACAGTTGCTAAAGTCAAAGATAAATCTGCGGCTTCGGGGAAACCCAACTCGTTGAAAGTAGCAGCCATCCCCGCTGATGTACCATGTCCCCCTTCAAAAGCAACTTCAATTAATGCAGCTGCAATGGGAGGCAAATTAAAAATCGGTGTTAATACTGTAATTCCTAGTATCAAACCGATAACGTATTGTCCCCATCCTAAAACTTGACCAAAAGCCGCTTGCGGTGAAGCTTGTTGCCAAATAGTTCGCCAACCGGGAATTAACTGTCCCAGAAATAAAGTTGCAAATACAATATTGATAAAGACTCCGGGGGATTTTGACCACACCATTAAAATTGGTTCGGGAAAGATTCCATTAATTAAAGGTGAATCAACACCAACGGTAGCTTTGATAACTGCACCTAAAGCACTCGGTCCCAATAATAAAGCAATTACACCCGCTACAACCGAACTGGGAATAAACAACGATTTTAAGATGCCGATACGTTGTCTGATCAAACGTCCCACAAGAATTAAAATAGCAATTAGAGTGTAAGCCCAGAATACGTCTATAAGTTGGAACATTAGTAATTAGGTAAGGAACATTTATTGTTATATATTTTTATCAGGCAAACCGTTAGAAATATTCAAATTATTACTATAAGAATTTGCTTTGCATAAAAAAACAATGAGTATTATTACTGAAAATAATCTGATTATTAATGATGAAAAACTTACCAATGCTAATTTAAGGTGTGCGGAAATTTTTTCGCTGAATTTAAATGACATTAACTTCAGTTACGCTAAATTAAATTTTGCCCTCTTTGAGCCAAACAAACTTGAGTAAAAGTTAAGAATTAATACCACCAGAGTTATGAGTTAATAATTTTAACCTTTGACCTTTAACCTTTAACCTTTAACATTAAGTTAGCATAATTACAGATACCACTAAAGTGCTATTATGACTCAAGCAGCAAATCAAATCCGCTGGACAACTGCCGATTTAGAAGTTCTAGCCGCTGACGAATGGAAACGTTATGAAATAATTGACGGAGAATTATTTGTGAGCCGCGCTCCACATATTCGTCACCAAGGTGTTGGTGGACGTATTTATGCTAATATCTTTAACTGGTCTGAAAAAACAAATTTAGGTCAGCCCTTTTTTACTCCCGGAATTATATTTTCGGATGCTGATAATGTTATTCCTGATGTAGTGTGGATTAGCAATGAAAGATTAGCGCAATTAGTTGATGATGAAGGACATTTAACAGGTGCGCCGGAATTAATTGTTGAAGTTCTTTCTCCGGGAAATTTCAACGAAAGACGCGACAAAGAAGCCAAGTTAAAACTTTATTCTCTCAAAGGAGTTAGGGAATATTGGATTGTCGATTGGCGATTACAACAAATAGAAGTTTACCGCCGTGAAAATGCTCAGTTAGTGTTAGTAGCAACCCTAATTGGAGATGATGAAATTACCTCACCGATCTTACCAGGATTTAATTGTAAAATTCAGCAGTTTTTTAATTAAATCACAAGTCGGGAAGTACCACCGGAGTTATAAGTTAGGAGTTATAAGTTAGCAGTTAGGAGTTAAGAATTTTAACCTTTGACCTTTAACCTTTGACCTCTAACCTCTAACCTTTAACCCTTAATCACCCTTCAGAGAGATTACATCATCAATGATAACAGCGTAATGTTCAAAATAGACCTGATTTAATCAAAGGTGACAACAATGGCAAACCTCAAACAACAAAAATGTACTGCCTGTACTGGTGATTCACCTGCTGTAACTGAGGAAGAGATAAACCAACTTCAGCAAGATATTCCCGAATGGGATATTAAGGAAGAAAATGACGAAAAACGTTTGGAAAGAGTTTTTAAATTTCCCGACTTTAAGTCAGCTTTGAATTTTACCAACAAAATCGGCGAAGAAGCAGAAAATCAAGAGCATCACCCAGCTTTACTCACCGAATATGGCAAAGTAACTGTCATGTGGTGGACTCATGCTATTCAAGGTTTACACC